>JADFKI010000224.1 GCA_022565015.1 Chloroflexota bacterium | reverse complement strand
CGTGAAGACGAGGATCATGAACCCGTACGTGATGCCAAGGGTCCCCCAGTCGATCTCCAATACGAAGGGTGGAAGCACCTGTCCTCCCCTGTCGTTGTGGCTGAGGAACGGCATGATGATGGCGCCCAGCCGCCTGCCCATCTCGGCTCCCAGGGCCATGCCCGCCGTGATCACAAGCGCCTGCTCCACCCATACCAGCGTGATGAGCTGACCCATCGAGAAGCCTATCGTTCGCATGAGCCCGAACTGCATCTCCCGCTCCCTGAAGGAGACGTAGGCGTGGACGAGAAACCCCAGGCAGCTCAGGATAAGCACGGCCCCGAATGCCATGAACAGCAGGGCCCTCCAACCGGCCTGTACGAGCGGGTCAACCTGGGATAGGGCCAGCTCCCGTTCGGTGTCGTGGACGATGCGATGGAGAAAGGGCTTATCGTTTTCCAGGGCGCTTATCAGCAGGTCTCTCTCGCCGTCGATGGAATTCGTGGACAGCCAGACCTGATTGGGCTTGAGCTCGCTTGAAGTAGTGTCCAGGTTCGCATACTTCAGAACGGACGTCAGGTCGGATAGGAGGAACGACTTGTTTATGGTGTCCAGCGTCGGGAAGAATTCGATGCTGTCCACGATTCGGATGGGGACCCTGTGGCCGGAGACGGAGACTTCGAACTCATCGTTTACGTCATGGTCCGTATCGGCCAAGAAGGAGGTGCTTGCTATGACGGGCAGGGGAGACGCGGGCGGTCCGTGATAAATGCCTCGGCCCGTCAGCGGGCTTCCTTCAGACCATATGAAGAGCCCGGTGCCGTTCTCGCCGTCAAATCCCACGGAGGACTGCTGAAAGTCGTCCGTCACGGCCTCACGCGCAACCCTCAAGATGTTCCAGTCCGAAATGCCCTGAAAGCTCTCCAAGACTCGGACATCGCCGCCGGCCATTCGTACATAGACCTCATCGAAGGACACGGAGCCCGCCCTCAGCTTTCCCCTGGTGTTTACATCGTGAACGCTCAGCGACACGATAGTCAAGGGCTGGACGGGCTGCAGAGGCGGCCGTCTGCTGAACCTGTTGACCCTTTCCAGGCCTTGCTCCAGGGCTGTCCAGTCGCCCGAATCAAGTCGGCCAAGTGGGTAGGAGAAATAGCGGTCGTTTGAGTCCTTGATGCGCGCCGAGACCACGACGCTGGGATGAGGTCGGTCCGCCTTGACGCGGACGCCTATTGACTGGGCGTCCGCGGGAAGGAGGATGCCCTGAGGCTGGCCGTCGTGCTCGAGGACGGACAGCAGCCCGGACATGGGCTTTTCGGCAAAATCCGGACGGAACCATCCGACCTCACTCATGACCTCGCTGTCGACGGCAAACATCGTGTACTGGTTGCCGAAAAACTTTGAGAGGTCGGTGCCGAAAGCGCGTAGGGCTGGAGCTACCCGGTCTACGGCCGGAAGCGCTTCGTAGCTGTCGATCAGTGGACGGGTCGGTCCGCGTGAGTTCAGCAGAAGGCCTTCGACCCTGACATCGGAGCCCGTGGCGTATCGCGCCTGCTCCTCGAAGCTTCGTTCCAACGTACCGCCGAAGCTGGCCGCGAAGATGCCGAGGCCCGCCATGAGTATGAGAAGCAGCGAAAGCCGTGCGTAATGCGTCGGGTTGCGGGCCATCTGCCACATTCCCATCGAGTAGCCCACCGGAGCACGAAGGGAGAAGGCGCGCGTCGCCAGAAAGAATATCCCCACTGGTATGGGTATGAAGCCGCCGCCCGCGGGGAAGTCCAACCCCAGCAGAACGACACCGGCCGCGATGCCGGGCTGAACGGCCGTCCCACCCGATTCGAACGTAAAGAACTCCAATAATGGAACGTTCATGGGGCTGATCATCACCGCTGACGCAAGCCCGGCCTGGACCAGAAGGCCGCCGTACCTCAACGACTTTGAGTTGGCGCGCTCGGTGTACCAGTATAGAGCGCCGAGGGCGCCGAGAACCGCCAGTTGAGGCAGCCACGCGAGATCGTCGCCGCCAATCGCCTCGCCGAACAGGATGGACGCCGCCGTAATCGTTGTGACGCCAATAACGACCAGATGCACGAGTCTGGGTGAGTCCCCGCTCAAGAAGCGTATGGAGAGCGGAAACAGCCTTAGCAGCACCAGCGCGAAGGCGACGAGTATGAGCGCGGGCACCGCCAGCAGGATCTGGTTGACCGCGACCTCTCCAAACAGCCCCGTGGCCACGATGGACCCCTGCTCGCTGAGCTGCCTGAACAAGAAGACGCTTACGAACAGTAGCATCACGTCGAGGTAAAACCTCTGGAAGAACGGTTCTGAGGTCGGCCTGGCGGAGAGCTGGCGATGTCGAGTAACGTTGACGCGGGATGCCTGTACGGCCGGAATCATGAGCGCTAAGAAGCTCAATAGCCCGCCCAGGGCGCTCATCATGTACGCGCCGCTCGTTATGGTCACCGTTAGGCTGTTGCTATCGCTCAGGGCGGAGAACGCAGGTGTGAAGCCCAGGGCGCTTATGGTCGCGGCGGCTATCAAGGGGGCGGCGATGATCGCGAGCAAGGAGATAGTTGCGCCCTCCAGGACGAACACCGCCAGGACCTGGGTAGAGCTCGCTCCTCTGCTGCGGAGGAGGGCTATCTCGCCCTTCTGTTGCTCGACTAGCAGCGACGAAAGCGTAACCACGTAGTAGAGGATGACGACGGCGATCAGCACGAGTATCACGAACATGGGTATCTTGCTGAAGAAGAGACGCTGGTCGTATTCCGCGAGTGCGTCGTCTAGCTCCGTCACCTGTCTATAGCTGAACAGATCGCTGGTCAGCCGGGCTTTCATTGTCGCGATTTGACCACGAGTGAAGGTGGAGTTGTCGGCATTGAGCCGGCCAGGGTCCACGGCCAGCAGAAATGAGTAGGAGCTGTCCATGTCCCTGAACGCCGCTCCGAGCTCCTCCATGAACGTTAGCTCGGAGATGTAAAAGGGGATGGTGCGGAAGGACTCTGACGTGGACGCCTTGAATAGCTTGTCGTCCAGATACCAGTATTCCGCGTCCGCGTCTTTTCTTCGGAAGAGGCCGCTGATCACGACTCCGGCGTACTCGAGCCTATCGGCCCAATAAGGAACGACTGAAAGCCGGTCGCCTACGCCTACGCCGTACGCCTCTGCGTCCTCCACAGGAACCAGGGCCTCTAGCTCGAAGGGTACGTCGGGGTTGTTCAGGGCCCGCTCGTTGGGCAACCGGCCTCCCGGCAAGATGTCTATATACTCTTGGAGCCTTGGAGAAAAGACAAAATAGGAGCGCGAATTATCGTCGCCGGCCGCCTCCTCGTTGCCGGGGGCTGTCAGGAAAAAGGTCGCCGTCTTACCGCCTCGGATGGTGTCTCGCAGCAGCCAGCCGAGCCGTCCGTTGAATTGGCGGACCATCGCCTGCCGGACTTTCTGATACTCCTCGAAATTAGTCGGCCCGCGCTCGGCCTTGATCAGGATGTCCTTTTCCTCAACCGTGAGCCCTTCCAGCGTGTTTTTAAGGGCAAGCTCCCGAAGGGCCTCGAAGTAGATAACGGTCCCAGACATGATCGTCGTGGCCAACAGCACGCCAATCACCACCGTCGACAGCAGCCGCCACTGCGCAACGCTTCGCTTGGCCACCAGGGGCCAGGCGGATACCAGGTTTGAAATGGCGCTGGGCATATGTCTGTTCAACCGCCTTCGATGCGAGAAATAGCACGTAGGTCAATGTTTTTCATGCTGCGGGCAAGCCCGAGCAGGGACGCCAGGAAGATGCCTATCAGAGCGCCGTATATGGGAATGAGCAGGCTGAAGTCGGTCTCGAGAATAAACGGTGGAATGACCTTGAATCCGTCCTCAGTAACGGCCAGGGCGGTGACCATCAGATTGCTCATGAAGAAACCGGTTGCGGTCCCCAGTCCCAGCCCAATCACAACGATTACGAGGTGCTCCAGGACCAGCAAGCCCAACATCTGCCCGTAGGACAGCCCCAGCGATTGCAGATAGCCCATTTGGCTTCTGTTGCGGTCCGAGAACGCCAGGAGATAAGTCACGTAACCCATTCCCGCCGACAATATTATTATACTAATCGCCAGCAGAGAGAGGGCCTTCCACCCGGCGGTGATCAACGGGTCCAGGCGTATGGATTCGATCTGCTCTCGGCGGTCCAGAATCTGATCATCGCCCACCAGTGCGAGAATGGCATCTTTTACCGCCCCTTCCGCGCCCGGAGCCTCGGTGAGATATAGCTCGTTCGGCGAGAAATTCGTGGTCGGACTGAGTATATTGAGATGCCTGAGCATGCCGTCCAGGTCCGTGATTATGAAACCGGCACCGCCCGGGTCCAGGGTCGGGAAGTAGTTCACCGTATCCTGAACGACTATGGGGACCAGGCGGCTCATGAGGTCGATGATGATCGGCTGACCCACCGTGGCGCCCGAGGCCCGCATGAACGTCTCACTGGCGACGACTGGAATTGGCCCGCCGCTTGGGCTCTGATAGAAGCCGCGAATGCCCCGGTCCGTGTCCTTGCCGAACCTGAATACGGCGGACTGAGCGCCTCTGAACACGTTGTCCCGTACCCTGGTCACGCGGTCGGAGGAGATCACGGAGGTCGCCAGCGGCGTCCACGCGTTCCGGCCTAGCTCAAAGTCGTCCAGTATGACTGCGCTGCCATCCGACTTTATCGCATGAATATCGTCAAACCACAGCGAGCCCGGAGTGCCGGAGGGCCCGAAGACCGGCTCGAAGATCTGAATCGACACAAGCTGAAGTGGGGGTTGCAGCGATCTCGGAATACTCGCCGTCATCAGGCCCCATTCGGGTGGCCCCAGTTCGCCCAGTGTCACCGTATCGAGCACGCCGCGAGCGTCCTGAATCACCATCCACAAGAATATGTTTCCATACTCTTCCTGTGGACGGGCCCACACTCCCAAACTGACGGCGTCTTCGGGAATCAGTACGGGCTCCACCAGGGACGGAGGCTGCAGCGAACGCATCACACCGGGGAGAGGTTGGTCTGAAAAATCGTCGCGGTACCACGACAGGTAATGAAACTCCTGGGACTCCAGGGCGAGCACCTCGAACGCTCCGCCGCTGATAGTCGTTCCCAGGCTGCCCCTCCCTCTCAGGGCTAGAGAGACTCCGGTGACGCCGGGTATCTCCAGATACCTCTCCTTGAGGGCACGTCGACCCCGCGCGATGCGGGTCTGAATGCCGACTACTCGGATATCGGTGGCGATATTGTATGAGATTCGCTCCTCATAGCTACGGTCCAACGTTCCACCGACGGTCGTTGAGAGGACCCCCAGACCCGTCACCATCACGAGCAACAGGACCAGCCAGCTATATTGAAGCGGATTTCGCGCCATGTTCCACAGGCTTAATGATAGCCAGACAGGAGCCCTGCGATTGAGCGCGCGCAGACCGAGATACAGCAGCTGCATCGGGACGATGAGCGTCAGCGCAATTGAAGGGACGAAGGACATGGAGGCGGCCACGGGGTTTCGCATGAGCAAGGTGGCCGTCACCAGGATGGCTTGCGTTGCGATGCCCAGGACAACTGCCGGTCTGGATTCGGTGCGGTCCGTGGCCCAGTAGGTTGCTCCAATGGCGGCGGTCAGCAACAGTGGGAGCCAAAGCCCATCGTACGCACCGGCGCGGACGGCCTCCAAAGTAATCGTTAACGCCAGGAGGACCGTCGTGCCGAATATGACCGCCTGTTGCAGCCCTGCGGACTCGCCGCCGATGTACCGGACAAGCAAGGGGAACAGCCGCATGAAGACCAGCGCGACCAGGGTCAGCACTAGGACGGGCGCCAGTAACAGGGCCTCGTTGACCTGTACGCCCTTGAAGAGCCCGCCGGATATCAGCTGGCCCCTGGCATTTAGCTCCCAGAACACGAGGCCGCCGATTACCAGCAGAAGCAGATCGAGGTAGTACCGCTGGAAGAGGGGCACCGATGGAGGCCTTGAAGACCTCAGCTTGTGAATGATAAGGCCGGCCCGGGCTCCAAGCACGCCGGGCACGACAAATATCGCCAGGCTGAGGGCGCCGACGGCCCCCGCAACAAGAAAGGGGGACAACCGCATATCGACGGGTAGCGGGCTGCCACCCGTTATATCTGAGAAGAAGGGAAGCTTGCCCGAAAGGGCTATGGCGCCGAAGGCAAGAAAGGGCGCGATAACAACGGCAAGGGTCGTAATCGCGAGACCCTC
>JADFKI010000223.1 GCA_022565015.1 Chloroflexota bacterium | reverse complement strand
CCGTGTCGTCGCCGATGGCCTTCTTTCCCGAGTCCAGTATGACAGTGCCCGGCTCGGGCCTGCTGGTAACCGTCGCCATCACTTTTGCCGCAGGGGCTAGCTGAGGTCGAGAGGGCTTATACTGGGCGTCCATCAGCGCATAGGCCCCGGCGGGGACCTCGGTGACGCCGGCGGTGGCGCCCGCGATCTCGTAGTCGTGCGTGCCGCCGATGCTGACGATGTCAACGCTCAGGCCGTTCGATTCCAAGAGCTCCCTGGTGTCCAGGAGCCTCTGAATGCTCTGCTTGGAGCTTTCGGCCTGTTTGGCGGCGTCCTTATCGGATACTGCTCGCTCGATGGACATCAGCCCGGTAAAGGTGAGTCCCTCCGAACCGGCCACGACCTTCGCCAGCTCCAGGGCGGGCTGTCCGGGCTCCACGCCGCATAGATTCAGGCCCGTGTTGACGTCCACGACGACATCGAGGCCGACTCCGCCGGCGCGCGCCGCGTCCGACAGGTCTCTCACGTTGCCCGGGTCGTCCACGGCCACCGTGATCCTGGCTGAACGCGCCAGAGCGCACAGCCGAGTGATCTTCTGAGAGGTGACGATCTCGCCGGCGACGAATATGTCGCTGAAGCCCTGCTGTGCGAACACCTCCGCCACGCCCACGTTTCCGACCGATATGCCTCCGACCGTCCCCGCCGCCGCCAGCTGCTTGTGCGCGATGGCCGGGCATCTGTGGGCCTCCACGTGAGGCCTTAGCTTTGCCTGGCTGCCCTTAAAAAACGAGTGGACCGTCTCGATGTTCTTTTCGAGGACATCTAGGTCCACTACCAATGCCGGGGTGTCGAGCTCCTCGACCGGCGTTCCGACGGGTTTTAGAACGGGACGTTCCATATGCGTCTCCAGAATTCAGAAATCGTATTTCCCATAACGACAGCCACGAGAATATCATACGCGTTCCGTACAGTCCAACAAGGCGCCGACGGCGAGCCCCGACCGGCGCCAATTCGATGCGCCGGACCTGGAAAATATTGCTTCCCTATGCCGGGAGCTGGCGAAGACCGGAGAGTGCAGAATATCCTGTATAGCACCGGTCCACTTGGGGGCCGGATTTCCCTTGCGACGGGTCTGGTATGATGGGTTAGAATCAGCGTAACGCAGGCTCGGGGGTATTCGTGGAAATCGCTAGGCACGGCTTCGATGACGTACAGCTAATGGAGGGGGAGCGCATCGACTCTTCCATCACGCTGGCTCTTGGTGGTGAAAAGGACGAGAGTCCGGAAGTCCTCCTGCTGACGGACAGCAGGGTCATCCATCTCAACGGCACGGGAAAACGACGGACCGCCGTCTTCGCGTCCGTCGACGACATCAGCACCGTCGAGATATTCAGCGAGCGTGCCGGACTGGGCGTCTACGTCTGGTCGGGCCTGTCCTTCATCGTCGCCTTGCTGCTGTGGAGGGTCATCGACAACCCCATCGGCTCCGTGGCGTCGGGAATCATCGTGGCCCTCATGGGCGTATACCTCATCGCAGACCACCTGATGTCCGCGGGCACGTCGGTTGCGACGTTCAAGACCAGCTCTTCCCAGTTCAAGGTCGAGCTGAAGGGTGAAGGCGACTCCTACGAGAACGTCTACTTCTTCATCAACCGCCTCTTCCGAATGAAGCAGAGCGGAAGCAAGGGAGCGCAGGACCCCGGCAAGTTCGCGCCGAGGTAGGCGCCAGTCAGGCCATCATCCCAGCCTGAGATTAGGCACGACGTCCATGTCCCACTGGTAGGACTTGCCCTGGCGCATGTGAAAGTACGCCGCCGCTCCGATCATCGCGCCGTTGTCCGTGCACAGCCCTGGTCGCGGAACGATAACCTCCACCGGCGAACGAGACTTCATCTCCTCTCTTAGCAGGGTGTTTGCCGCGACTCCGCCGCCCAGAAGAACGCCCCTCACGTTGTGGTCTTTGGCCGCCTGCGTGGTGTGCTGCACCATCGAATCGACAATGGCCTCCTGGAAGGCCTTCGCGATGTCGGCCACCTTGGCGGGGTCCGGTTCGGAGTCTCCCGCCTGAGGCGGATAGATTCCCCGTTCTTCCGCCCGCCGCATCACCGCCGACTTCAGGCCGCTAAAGCTGAAGTCCAGTGAGTCCTTTATCCTCGGCCGTGTGAAGCGAGGCTCGACTCCCCTGCTTTCGGACGACACGCGCTGAATCTCAGGCCCTCCCGGAAATCCCAGGCCCAGGACTCGCGCGGCCTTGTCGAAGGCCTCCCCAGCCGCGTCGTCCCGCGTTCGGCCCACCAGCTTAAACCTGCCGTGGCCCTTCATGAGGATGAGGTCGGTGTGACCCCCGGAGGCGATGAGGCACATCAACGGAAACCCCGGCCTGCCCTCGGGGTCCAGCTCCTCCAGCCAGGAGGCGTATATGTGCCCCTCGAGGTGGTTCAGGCCGATGAAGGGCAGCTCATCGGCCAGGGCGAGGCCCTTGGCCGCGTTGACGCCGATGAGCAAGGAGCCCGCGAGGCCGGGCCCGTATGTCACCGCCACGCCGTCCAGGTCCCGGGCCAACATGCCGGCCTCTTCCAGGGACTGCTGCAGGACGGGTATGATCGTGACCATGTGCTGACGCGACGCCACCTCCGGCACGATGCCGCCGTATTTCGCGTGCATCTCCGCCTGCGAGGCGATCACGTTGGACAGTATGGTGCGTCCGTTCTCGATGACGGAAGCGGCCGTCTCGTCGCAAGACGTCTCGATGCCCAGTATTTTCATGCTTTTCATATTACCATTTACGACGGCTCGTAGGCCTTTCTAGGCTTTGGTTGACGCTCCTGAATGCCGCTGCTAGACTCACACCCACTAGTGAGAAAGGCGACGCTATGCAATGCCCAAGCTGTGACCAGGATAACGCTTCCGCAATGTCTTTTTGCGGTAGATGCGGTGGAAGGCTTGAAATGCCCGCCAGCGAAGCTGCAATTTCCGATTTGCAAACCAGCCACGACTTCGTGGGCCGCCGCCAGGAGATGGGCGAGCTTATTACCGCCCTTGACCATGCCCTCGGTGGCCGAGGTCGCCTCGTCATGCTGGTCGGCGAGCCGGGCATAGGAAAGACACGTATTGCCCAGGAGCTTGCCGTCATTGCAGAACAGCGGGGCGCTCGGGTGCTGTGGGGTCGCTGCTACGAGGGTGAGGGTGCTCCGCCATACTGGCCCTGGGTACAGCCAATTCGAACTTACATCCAGGACGAAGAACCTGAAAACATCGAGTCAGTCATGGATGCTGGGGCTGCCGATATCGCTGAAATCGTTCCGCAGCTAAGACAGAAGCTTCCAGACCTGCAACCCCCACCTTCACTTGAACCTTCGGCTGCCCGTTTCCGGCTGTTCGATTCCATAACCACCTTCCTGAAAAATGCCTCTTCCACTTCAGGTGGACGCCCGCTGGTTCTCATTCTCGATAACCTCCACTGGGCTGACAAGACCTCCCTGCTCCTGCTGGAGTTCCTGGCTCCGGAGCTTGAGCGGAGTCACATCCTTGTGCTGGGCACTTATCGGGACGTAGACGTGTCCCGAAGCCACCCCTTGTCACAGACCCTCGGCAACCTAATTCGTGAGCACCTATTCCAGAGAGTTCAGCTTCGGGGCATGACATTGGAGGAGGTGAGGAGATTCATCGAGATCAACGCCGACACTAGTGTGTCCTCTGACCTGGTCGATGCCGTGCATGCCAGGACTGAGGGCAACCCCCTATTCGTTACGGAGGTGGTGAGGCTTCTGAAACTGGAAGGATTCGAGGAGGGACAGAGCTGGGACGTTCGCATTCCCGAGGGCATAAGGGACGCCATTGGAAGGCGGTTGAGTCGGTTATCAGAGAAGTGCAACCAGGTATTGACGACTGCTTCAGTGATCGGCAGGGAGTTTAACATTCAGCAGCTCGACCGACTGGTTGATGGCCTCTCGGAAGATGAGATGCTAGGGGTCTTGGAAGAGGCGGCAAGGGGGTATGTGATTGAAGAGGTGGAGGGTGGAATCGGAATGTACCGGTTCACACACGCCTTGATACAGCAGACTTTGGCAGGTGAGCTGTCGACTACGCGTAAAGTCAGGCTGCATTCTCATGTCATTGAAATGTTTGAGAAGCTTTACAGCGGCGATATAGAAGTTCACGCCGTCGAGCTGGCCTACCACGCCGCCGAAGCTGAGGCAATGATTGGGCCCGAAAAACTGCTGCGCTACTCGATCTTGGCAGGAGAGCAATTTCTGGAATCCTATGCCTGGGAGGATGCATTCGCCCACTTCCAGAGGGCGCTTGATGCCAGAGAAGATCAGGCCATGGACGACCAACTCGCGGTGATCAAGTTTGGTATCGGACGCGCGATGGCTCAGATGGTAGGCATTCCTAATGGAGCCCAAAAAGCATGGGATATCCTGTCACAAACCTTCGAGTACTACGTGGGAAAGGGGGACATCGAGGAGGCCGTAAATGTGGCGATTCACCCTATTCCAATATTGTACCTAATTAAAGGGGCGGCAGAACTATTCGCGCGGGCCATCGAGCTCGTGCCCAGAGATTCGCTACAGGCGGGTTATCTGTTCTCCAAACGCGCAAGTGCCTTGATTTTCGAGTCTACCGACATCAAAGGAAGTCTCAACGCCGCGATGGAAGCGATGACAATCGCTAGGCGTGAGAGTGACGAAGTTCTCGAGGCACTGAGTCTCGTCTGCCTAATACGCCCTTTATTAAATGATCATCGACCCCTGGAAGCAATCGATGCCGGACTCCAGGCCATAGAGATCGTACATCGCACGGACGATATTCAGTCAGAGCAACGAGCGCAATTTGCTATCGCACAGGCCTTATTGATTGTCGGTGAGCCTGATAGGGCACGGTTTCATGCGGATGCTACACTCCAAGCCGCAGATATGCTACATCAGCGTGACGGCCATGTGCGTGGCCTGTTAATTAGTGCTGACTGTGCTGCTTACCAAGGGCATTGGTCGAAAGCCAATGAACTAGCTGACAAAGCCCTGAAAATCTTGCCGCAAAACGGAGGGGTGCTTGGCCTCAAGGCCTGGATGAGTTTGCAGAGTAGCGATGCTGAAAGTATGCAGCTTCTGGTTGAAGAACATTCCAGTGACCCGAATGCTGTGATTTATATGATTTCTTGGTTAACAAGAGCTGCATATGAAACGGACAATAACGAATACCTGGATTCGGCGGCACTAGTCGCCGGAGAGCCCTCGACTCATTCGCTCCGGAGTCTCTGGATCGATCGCTGTGCAGCGGTGGTCGCAGTGTTAAGAAAGGACACGGCCGCCGCCGCCGAGCACTATTCGGCCTTGGCACTAGATAAAGGCACATTTGGCCCCGCACTTTTCGGAGTGGACCACATCCTCGGCCTCCTTGCCCAAACTATGAGCCACCTCGACGACGCACAGGTCCACTTCGAGGAAGCTCTGGCCTATTGCCGTAAGGCGGGCTATAGACCCGAGCTCGCCTGGACATGCTACGACTACGCTACTCTTCGACACGCTCAGGGAGAACGGAGTGATGCGCTTGCCCTCCTGGACGAAGCCCTGGAAATCTCTAATGAGCTTGGCATGCGTCCCCTCATAATGAAGGCGACAGCTTTGGGAGAGTTAGTTGAGTCCCAGCCGGCTTCCGCTCCCAGGTATCCAGACGGCCTGACGGAACGCGAGGTGGACGTACTGAAGCTAATCGCCGCAGGCAGAAGTAACCGCGAAATCGGCGAACAACTCTTCATAGCGCTGAACACCGTCGCTCGCCATGTCAGCAACATCTTCTCTAAGACCGACTCCTCCAACAGGGCGGAGGCCGCCACGTACGCAAACCGCAATGGGCTTGTGCCTTAGTAAAACGCAGAACACTTGACGAGGCTTCGAAGGCGCAATTCATGGAGAAATCAAATCCCCCGCGCTTTGTGGCCCGCCGGTATGTATGGGTGAGCGTCGGCCACCTCCTCGTTGAATGTCAGACCGAGGCCGGGCCCCTTGGGCAGCTCGACGTAGCCGTCCTTCTGTCGGGGCAGGCCGTCGAATACCTCGAAGTAGTGCGGCTCGTAGAACTCCGCGTGGTACTCCTGGATCAGGAAGTTGGGCATCGATGCGTCCAGGTGCATGCTGGCGACCGTGCCGACGGCCGCGTTGGTGTTGTGCGGCGCCATCGCGATGTGCTGAGGCTCGGCGATCGTAGCGATATTCTTCAGCTCCGTGATGCCGCCCGCGTTGC
>JADFKI010000222.1 GCA_022565015.1 Chloroflexota bacterium | reverse complement strand
GAGAAATTACGACATCGTGATCGACGGCGAAAAGGCCGGAGTGTGGTCTGCTGAAACGGGGAAGGCCGACGTGACCTTCCAGTGCGACACAGAAACCTTCAGCTTGATTGCCTGGGGACGTCTCACCATCGACACGGCCCTTACTACCGATAAACTGAAAATTGAAGGCGACATTGGCCTTGCCCTCGAATTCCAACGGTGGTTCCCGGTTGGCGCAAACGCCTTGTAATGGAAATTCAGGGCCGCTGCAAGATTTGCCATGGCGAACTTGAGCATTCCACCGACGAAAGGAAGGCCGGTCGGGGATTCCTTTCAACGGAAGAAGCGAGAGACAAAGTTCCTTCCCCCGTTCACGGGGAAAGGCCAGGATGTCCGACCCCTTAATATGAATATCTTCCTCTTCAGGCGGATTCTTCGGAGGGGGTAGCTCGTTGCCCCGAAGTACTCTCGGTGGTATGCTCCGGCAAACCTAAACTCAGGGGGGGATAGTGGCGCTGATAGATGTTCACAATCACATACTCTCGAGGGCGTACGTAGACCTGCTTGCCGAGCATGGCCGAGACCGATACAGCCTGCAAGAGGACTCCGAGGGACGCACCGTCGTCATGCGGGGGAACGCGAGGTTCATGACCCTGACGGAGCCCATGTTCGAGCCCGAGCTGCGAATTCCAGCGATGGACCAGGTCGGCGTGCAGACTCAGCTCCTCTCGTACACGTGCCCAAATGTCTACTGGGCAAACGACGACATGGCGGAAAAGATCGTCGGGGTGATGAACGACCACCTTGCAGAGGTCTGCGCGAAGTGGCCCGACAGATTTCGCGGCCTGGGCAGTATACCCATGCAGAATCCCCAGCTGGCCCTGAAGGAGCTCGAACGCGCCGTCGACGAGCTCGGAATGGTGGGCCTGATAATTCTAGCCAACGTCAACGACATGCCCCTGGACGACCCTCGCTTCGAGCCAGTATGGGCGGCCTTAAATGAGCGGCGTCTTCCAGTGCTGCTTCATCCGACGGTGCCGCCGGGAGTCGACTCCATGGGCATGGACCAGTTCGGGCTCATCCCGGCCATAGGCTTCATGATCGACACGACCCTCGCCGTCACCCGCATGGTGTTCGCCGGCGTCTTCGAGCGCTATCCCGACTGGCCGCTCATCGTCGGACACGCGGGCGCCACCCTACCCTTTCTGGCCTCACGGCTGGACCAGTGCCACCGCAATATACCCGACGCCCGCGAGCGAATCAGCGAGCCACCCTCCCATTACCTGAGTCGGCTCTACTACGACACGGTGTGCTACGACCTCGATGCGCTCCAGCTTGCGTACAAGCTTGCCGGCCCCGAGCACCTGCTATACGGCAGCGACTACCCCCACAACATCGGCGACATGCAGGGATGCGCGGAGCGGGTGGAGGCACTCCCCATCGGCGAGGACGAGAAGGAGCTGATCCGTTCGGGGAACGCCAAGAAGCTCTTTGGACTCTAGTAGTCCGGACCCCTTAATGGCGTCCCAAAGGTGATGCAGGGCATTGTTGTGCGTCCTGCAATCGCCATCCCCGCAGCTCGACTGAATAAGATAGGAGAGTATCTTGGCCCAAAGACTGCTGGCCGTGTACGCCCATCCCGATGACGAGTCGTTCGGCTCCGGCGGGACGATCGCGACGTGCTCCGCCGACGGCGTAGAGGTCACGTTGGTGTGTGCCACCCGCGGCGAGGTCGGTGAGATTGCCGACCCGTCTCTGGCTACACCGGAGAACTTGCCACAGGTGCGGGAGCGAGAGCTCAGGTCTGCCGCGGACGCCCTTGGCATCGGAGAGATCATCTTTCTGGGATATCGGGACTCGGGCATGGCTGGAACCGAAGACAACGATAACCCGAACGCCCTCATTAAGGCGTCGGAAGAAGAGGTTGTCTCCGCTCTTGTTGAGATAATGCGCAAGAAGAAGCCCCATGTCGTTCTTACCTTCGAGCCGGGCGGCGGCTACGGCCATCCCGACCACATGGCGATAAGCCGTCACACGCTTCTTGCGGTGCAGGCGGCAGAGGACGGGCGGAGGTTTCCGGACCGTGGCGAACCATGGAGCGTCTCGCGCCTGTTCTACGGAGTTTTCACACGTGGCCGCATGACGGCTATGCGTGACCAGCTGGCTGAGATTGGCGAGGATACCAGCCGCTTCGACCGGCGATTGGCGGAAGGACACGGCTGGCCAGATGATGAGACCCATGTGGACCTGGACGTGTCGGCTCAGGCCGATGCAAAGTGGGCTGCGCTTCGGAGCCACAGGACACAGCGGGGGACCTTCTCCCTTTTCAGCAAGCTGCCTGAGGACGTAGCCAAGCGCCTGATGAGCCGCGAAGCCTTCGCCCTGGCGCTGCCGGATGCCGCTCCGGAAACGCGCTTTAGCGGCCTCTTCGACGGCCTCCCTTAGCCGTACACGCGGGCTGTCAGACTCCCCTACCCTTCTTCTTTTGGAACCCGTCTTTCGACTCTTTTAGAGACCGATGACGGGCCCTAAAAGCTCTTGTTCCCGCCGCCGTCCATGACTGCCTTCGGCCCATTTGTTGCGCAGACTAATCGCCCGTTCCCTGGGGGTTCGCGCGGCGTTTCTTTTCGCTTGGCTTTCAGTTAAATGCTCGCTCGTCGGGCTGTTCAACTGACGGTGACCGCCCGAAATGAGGCGCCGATCGCTCGGTAACTTAGCCAGTGATAGCGGTGTAACAATAGGTAAGATATTGACTTGCACCGCAAAGCGACGAAGGAAACTTGAGATGAGTGCGTGAGAGAAACGACGTAAGATCTCCAAGAAACGGACTCGAATATTCTAGAGATTGTTAACTTAAATAGTTTAAGATTTATTTGAGAATAGTCTTTTATTTGGATGGTAAGAAAGCATGCCAAAGTTTGAGCTTATCAACAAAGAAGATGCGGAAAACAAGACCAGGTTCGCGGGAAAGAGCGGCCGGATATTGTCGATGTATTCGTTCTTCATAGAGCAGCTTAAGGACGGCAAAGCCGGACATCTAAGGCCCAGCGAAGGCGAGACGGTACAGGCTGTGCGAAGGAGGCTGGGAAAAGCGGCGAAGCTGGCCGGAAAGTCGCTGGAGATCAGGCGCGTACACGACGAGGTCTACTTCTGGCTGGACGGCAGCAGTCCTTCCAAGAAGCCGCGCAGAAAGAGCCCAACGAACGGTCCTGTGGTCTCATCCGAATGAGCCACCAATCGGCACTCTGAAAGCTCGGCGAACGCCGCCTGCCTCCCGCTTTGAATCGATCCGTGTTTCGCGCTATATGAGACTGACGCCCGTTCCCAGATGAGAGTAGGTCCTGTGCCCTGTTCGGTTACGTCTTTCCTGGTAAATGTGATGACTGAATCGGCGCCTTGGGCTGGATGTATCTCGCAGTGACCATGCAACGAATCGGACCGCGAATACGAAGGTGAACCGGCCAAGTTTGTGGAAACGTACCGCAATTTAACTTGATATTTAGCGTTGTCCAGATCCTTCTTTAACGTCCCCGGTAATGGAATAAGAAAACGTCCAGGAAGCGCAGTCCGAGTCGTACCTCAGATCACGATGTAATTGAGGCCGGTTGCAGAGTTTACAAGCCGATATAGGCGTGCATGCGTTGCCGAAGTCCCGAGAGAAAGGCTTCGTTCTTGTGCAGGAAACAGGTGCTGTCTAGGGCTTCTAGTTGCCCCGCTGACTGTTCACTCCGATATCGATATGCTAAGACTTTTCCAGTTAAGATTCCTGGTTACTATTAGATATGTTTAGGTATACTTTGCGTTGAAAGCTCACAGAGTTCAGCCAAATTTCTCATACCCGCTTCCGTAGAATTCATCACAATTCGAGGCCCGCGTGAAGCGCCGGAAACAGACGAAACTATGGTCGGCTTATTGGATCACTTAGTTGAGGATTGGCGGCCATTCATTCGCAAGTAGTGTGAGTGTTTAGGGCAGGAGTCAGCCCAAAGAAAACGCTCCTGCTGAAGGCTAGTCAGGGGAAATGACGCCCTCGTTTTCCAGCGTTCTCAGCTCCGATTCTTCAATGCCCAGCGCCTCTCTCAGCACCTCGAACGTGTGCTCGCCCAGCATAGGAGGGTGGCTCTGAGGCGTGGCCGGCGTGCGGCCCATATGCCTCAACGCGCTGGCCACCAGGGGAACGCTTCCCAGCTTCGGGTGGGGCACGTTCCATACGGCTCCGCGTTCATCGGCGTGAGGGTCGGTAAGTCCCTCCCCTACCGTGTATATAGGCGACGAGGGCACGCCCGCACTCTCCGCGAGGCCGAGCCACTTCTTCCTGGTCCCACGACTGAAAATATCCGAGAGCCTGGGAACAAGCTCGTCTCGGTGGCCTACCCTACCCTCGTTCGTCCTGTACCTCTCGTCCCGCCACAGCTCATCGTGGCCAATGGCCTCCACCAGGCGCCTGTACTGATCGTCGTTGCCCACGGCCAGAAAGAACGGCCCGTCCGAGGCCTCGAAGGACTGGTACGGCACGATCTGTGGATGTGCGGTGCCCATGCGCATGGGCGAAACGCCGGTTGCCAGATAGGCCTGGGCGATGTTCACCATGCTGGCCAGGCCGACGTCGAAGAGCGACACGTCGATGTATTGTCCCTGGCCGCTGGATTGGCGTTCGTTGAGTGCGGCAAGGATGCCTACCGTGGCCGTCATGCCCGTGAGGAGGTCTATCCAGGCGACGCCCACGCGCATCGGCGGGCCATCGGCCTCGCCAGTGACGCTCATTATGCCCGTCAGCCCTTGCAAGGCGGCGTCGTAGCCGGGCTCGGGAGCCCGCGGCCCTTGCTGCCCATAGCCGGTTATGGAGGCGTAGATAAGACGTGGGTTGGTCGCAGAAAGAGTCTCGTATTCGAGGCCGTACCTGGCCAGGTCCCCCACCTTGAAGTTCTCGACGAGCACGTCCGCCTTTTCCGCCAGCCGCTGTACGATGCGGCGGCCCCGCTCGTCTCGGAGATTGGCTATGACGCTCTTCTTGCCCCGGTTCGTCGAGAGGAAGTAGGCGCTTTCGCCGTCTGTAAAGGGCGGTCCCCAGCGTCTCGTGTCGTCGCCCCAGGGAGACTCTATCTTCCAGACCGTCGCCCCCAGGTCCGATAGCGTCTGGGTGCAGAACGGCCCTGCGAGGACCCGCGACAGGTCCAGAACGGTGACGCCGTCTAAAGCTCCCACGACGCCTAGAGGTGGGCTTCCAGGAAGATAAGGTTCATTGGAGAGGCCGTTGGAACGACCTCGACGAGCTGGTATCCTGCCATTTCTATTATCATTTCCCAGTTCTCCAGCGTGCGCTCCTTCCCCGCCGTGACGTTTCGCATAAGCAGAGTCCACATCTTCTCGATGGAAGGTATCCCATCTCTTTTGAGGATCATCTCGCAGATCATCACTCTTGCGTTGGGAGCGATATCCCTGTTCAGCTTCAGAAGTTGCACCACCTGTTCATCGGCGAAATCGTGGAAGACTCTCTTCCAAAAATACAGGTCAAATCCTTCGGGAATGGTCTTGAGGAAATCCCCCAGGAAGCGTCGAATCCCCGGCGAGGTAATCATGTTTGTTTCAGTCTTGGGCTGGTCGAAAATTGCGACTTGCTGATTTGGATAACCTCGGTCGTACAATCTTTGGACAAAGTCACCTTTGCCCCCTCCAATATCTATGACTGAGCTAAATTGACCGAAATCAAAGGCATTAAGGATGGCCGCCAATTCGTCTCTCCCAAGGCCAATCGCAGTCATTCCTCCGTTAAACAGCATGGTCAGTCGATCTGATCTTTCTGTGGCAGGACTAAACGTGTCTCTCGATGGGTTTGATCCCGTCTTCAGAATGTTAGACGCATTCTGCCAAGCCGGGAGTACCGATTCAGCAAAAAACTGAGCGAGATACCACATGTGCGAAGGATCATCTTTTCTGAATATCTCAGATGCCGCAGTGTTTGTGATCGTACCGTCTTCATCTTGAGAGAAAAGACCAACCGACATTAGATATGTGAATAGGTCTAGCAGATATTCATGGTCCAATTCTAAATCGGATGCGAGATCCTCTACTGTTCTTGGTCGCTCGGCAACCGCATCTGGAAGACCATAGAGTGCCACGAGATAATATACTATCGTGTCCTGAAAACCACGCATTTGTTTCTGAATGTCCCAGATGCCGCCAACAGCTAATGCCTGAGTCATGAATTCCTCCAATTAGTGTGGAATCCTTGAATTTGTGCAGGTTCTGATTCTATACAACTATCACTGAGCTCGGTGGCGTAGTATCCGTATTACTTGAGCCGTCCAACATTGCTCTCGGAGGAGACGGTCAGGCCGTCGCGATTCA
>JADFKI010000221.1 GCA_022565015.1 Chloroflexota bacterium | reverse complement strand
CTGAAAAGCTACTACGGCCAGCGGGTCTATACAGACTACTACCATCGGGAGTTCGGCATCTCGGACGAGGGCCCGTCGGGACCTCAGGTGGCCGCGAGGGAAGAGGACCTTGACAAGATTCACGTCTCGTGGAGCTCCGCTCTCGGGGACCACGGACACGGCGCACTGTCTTCGCTTTACGGGAGGGCGGGTTCGTATCTGCCGCTGCCGCCGCGCTACGCCGCCACGTTTACGCCAGCCGACTCTGCCAGGACTCTCGACATCTCGTGCCGTGTGGGCCGCAACCACGCGAGGCATACGATCCGGTTCCAACGGGACAAGCTAGTCGACGCCCTGCAAGACTACGGCGTCGCGACCGATAAACTAGCCAAGGGACGGTACTGGCGCGAGCTTCGGAGTGCCAAAATCGCGCCTTCACCCTTTGGATGGGGCGAGATCACCCTCCGCGACTTCCACACGTTCATCAACGGCGCCGCGCTCTTGAAACCCGACATGTCCCACCTGGCCACGTGGCCACCCCTGTACAAGGAAGGCGAAACGTATGTGTCGTGGCGTTGGGACATGTCCGACGTTGGAGACAAGATCGATAGCCTTCTCTCAGAGCGGCGGTACGCGGATATAGCCCGCGCCGGACAGGAGACCTACGGCCGATACCTGTTTTCCTTGGAGGGTCGCGCCGAGTTCTGCCAGCGGCTGGTCGCCATTGTCGGGCAGGGTGCCCCAGACGCCGCTGCCGTTTCCAGTGTGGGGCCGCAGAGTCATGCTTAGGCTCGCGGACCACAAGCGAACGGTCACGTCTCAGGATGGTGAGGATGGCATCGTCGAGTTCATTTTCGACAGGCTCGGCGTCGAAAAGGGGTTGTGTGTTGAGTTCGGCGCGTGGGACGGCAAGCACCTCTCGAACAACCTGGATTAAAAAGCGTCTTTTGCGAGAGATGAAGGTGATGATATGAAGGTATCCGTCATTGGGGGAGCGGGGCGTGTCGGGTTAGGCATGTGTTTGGTTCTTGCCGAGTCAGGGCACTTCGTCTACGGCGTTGATTTGGATGAAGAGAAAAACGCGCTGGTTTCTTCGGGCATAATGCCGTTTTATGAGGAGGGTGGTGAAGAGTATCTAGGCGCGGCCCTGAAAAAGCAACGGTTAAAAATGACTTCTGATCTCTCTGTAATTAGTGATTCCGAAGTCGTTATCGTCGTAATTGGCACGCCAATCGACAGCAACTTTAATCCGGTCGTGGGACCACTCCATGATCTTGTGTCGAACATTGCACAGTACCTGCGCCCTGGACAGCTAATTATCCTCCGTAGCACCGTGTCGCCCGGCACAACGGACCTGGTGAAACGACTTCTCGAGGAAGCTACGGGTTTTTCGATAGGGAGGGACCTATATCTGGTATCCGCTCCTGAGAGGGTTGCTGAGGGTAAGACCATTGTTGAGTTAACCAGCCTTCCTCAATTGATCGGTGCTTACGACCAATTGAGCTACTCCAAAGCTGAAACGTTCTTTCAGACCTTTCTGCACGCTCAGTGCCTCTCCTTGAGCCCTCTGGAGGCAGAGATTGGTAAGCTGATTACAAACATGACCCGGTACGTGACATTTGCTTTGTCCAATGAATACCACCTAATTGCCGAAACTTTTGGCGTGAATATCAACAAGATTATTGACGCCTGCAATGAAGACTATCCTCGATTGGACCTTCCTTCGCCCGGCCCGAACGTGGGAGGCCCATGCCTATATAAGGACGGCTGGTTTCTGATCGAACGAGTGGCTTATAACGAATTGATTTCGACCGCCTTCCGGATCAACGAAGGCATGCCGATGCAGATTGTCCAAAAAATTCGTCAATACGCGGACGTCCGCAAGGTAGCCATCCTGGGCATGACATTTAAGGCCAACAGCGATGACACCCGCAACTCCCTAAGCTACAAACTGAAGAAGCAGTTGGACAGTTTGTGCTATGAATTGGTGCTCATTGATCCGCATGTGAAAACATGCGCACCGCTTACACAACTAGCTGGTAGCGATGCGGTTATATTGATGACCCCGCACGATGAGTTTGAGAATCTTCGCGAGATTGTGCGCATCGTTGATAACCCTAATTGTCTTTATGTGGACATATGGGGATATTGGACCGAAATGAAATATTGCTCTCGGAACGGATACTTTTGGGGGAAGGAGGTATCGCATGAGGATTTTGGTTTCAGGCAGCGAAGGGTCGCTGATGCAGAAGGTAATTCCTCACTTGACGCAAGCTGGTCAGGAAGTCATCGGAGTTGACAATTTCTCCCGCCACGAGGAATCTCAGCGCAGCCGTAATTACGAGTTCGTGGAGGGTGACCTGTGCGATAGACAGTTAGTGCAAAAGGTCTGCACTGGCGTGAACTTAATCATTCAAGGGGCAGCACAAGTATACGGTGTACGCGGTTTTCATCAATATCCCGCAAGCATTCTCGCTCGCGATATGGAATTACATCAAAACCTGTTATGGGAGGCTTGCGAAAAGAAGATGTCGAGGTTCGTCTACATATCGTCGTCAATGGTTTACGAACGGTGCCAGCAGACTCCGTCCCGTGAGGAGGATGTAGAGGACATGCCGATTCCGAAAACCGACTATGGATTGTCCAAGCTGGTGGGAGAAAGGCTGTGCAGGGCATTCGAACAACAGTATGGGTTAGCATTCACCATCTGGCGTCCATTCAACATCATAACTCCATTCGAGCGAGCGGAAAGCGAATCAGGAATATCGCATGTATTTGCCGATTTTATCAAGAAGATCATCATTGATCACAGTAATCCGATGGAGGTCTTGGGGGATGGTGAGCAAGTAAGGTGCTTCACCTGGATCGATGAAGTGGCTTGTGCCATAGGTAAACGCTCTTTCAACGAAGAGACGAGAGGGCAGACCTTCAATTTGGGCAATCCAGAGCCAATAACGATGAAGCAACTCGCTCAGAGAATTTTCGCAAACGCTCAAGCGCGCCACCTGATAGGACAAGATCAACGACTGGGGTTCACCTATCGCCCGATCTACGATGATGACGTCCGGTTGAGGATACCCTCCATCGAGAAGGCACAGCGCATCTTGGGATGGAACCCTAAGGTGAAATTAGACGAGGCTCTGGAGCGTTGCATTGATGCCGCCATCGGGGAACTTAAAGTGAGTACCTAATGCTGACGATTTTCACCATACCAAAGGCAATATGTTTAGGCCACAGCGGGATGATTCAGCGCAATGCTCTAGAAGGCTGGGTCCGTCCCAGTCCGGCATGCGAGATCATCCTCCCAGCTTCCTGAACAATTTTGCACTTAGGCGCTGGGAAAACCGAGCTGGAGTCTATGGGACGACAAATAGTGGAGCGCCATCTTGATCGAGAGGGGATTCAGAGAAGAGGCCCGGGGAATCGCCGCACGATGAAAGATAGAGGCGGACGGTTCTTGCTCCGATGGGCGCCGTCGCTGTACAGCCGGCTTCGGGACTATAGGCTTGAGAGGGCCCACCGGGCGTGGGTGCGGTCGGGCAGAACAGTACCTTCTCACGTGTTCAAGCAAACGACGCTCAAGGAATATGCTGGAAGATTCCACCTGGACGTATTCATCGAGACTGGGACCTATCTGGGAGACATGGTGTACGCCACGAGGAACCTCTTTAACGAGATCTATTCGATAGAGGTCAGCCCCGAGCTGTATGAGCGATCGCGCCTCAGGTTTACTCCATACAAGCACATTCGCATTCTGAAGGGCGACAGTACGGTGGTCCTGCCTGAACTCCTCCGTCGGCTTGGCAGGCCCGCCTTGTTCTGGCTGGACGGGCACTACTCCGCCGGAGTCACCGGAAAAAGCGACAAAGAGACGCCAATTCTGGAGGAGTTGGACCACATATTCAGCCACCACATAACTGGTCACGTTGTTATTATCGACGATGCCCGAAAGTTCACCGGTCAGGACGATTACCCCACACTGCAGCAACTAAGACAGTTTGTGTCGAGCAAGGGACCGAACTACCAGTGCGAAGTCGCGAATGACTTGATTCGGATAACCTCATCTCGAAGGGACCGTGATGCCTGAAGCGGCCGGTTATGAGCAGGCTCGCCCGCGGGTCGTCATCCATCTGGCCGCCGTGGTCGGAGGGATCGGCGCCAATCAGCGCTACCCGGGGCGCTTCTTCTACGACAACGCCATCATGGGCATACAGCTCATCGAGTACGCCCGCCGCTTCGAAGTCGAGAAGTTCGTATGCGTCGGGACGATCTGCGCCTACCCCAAGTTCGCCAGCATACCCTTTCGCGAGACGGAGCTTTGGGACGGCTATCCCGAGGAGACCAACGCCCCGTACGGGCTGGCCAAGAAGATGCTGCTGGTTCAGCTCCAGGCGTACCGTGACGAGTACGGGCTCGACGGCATATACCTGCTGCCGGTCAACCTGTACGGCCCTGGCGACAACTTCGACCCCGAGTACTCCCACGTCATACCGGCCATAGTCCGCAAGCTCGTCGAGGCCAAGCGCGACGGGCTTCCCAACATCGAGGCTTGGGGCACCGGCGAGGCCTCGCGGGAGTTTCTGTACGTGGGCGACGCGGCCGAGGGCATCGTCTCGGCGATGGAGCGTTACGCCAAGCCCGACCCGGTGAACCTCGGCTCCAGCGAAGAGCTCAAGGTCCGAGACCTGGTGCGCGCCATCAAGCGGCTGGTGGGCTACCAGGGCGAGGTCGTTTGGGACGCGAGCAAGCCCGACGGTCAGCCGCGGCGAAAGCTGGACACGAGCCGGGCCAAGGCCGAGTTTGGCTTCGAGGCTTCGGTGCCGCTGTCGGAGGGGTTGAAGAGGACCATCGAGTGGTACGAAAGCACGCTTGTCTCGCCCGTCCGTACACGATGAGCCGGCGCCCTTCCGGCGGTGACGGGCCGTGGTAGGCCTAAAAGAGGTCAGAGCGTACTGGGAGTCTCGGTCGCCGGGACTCAAACACTCACCCCACGAGGTCGGCACGGAGGAGTTCTTCAACGATGTGGAGCGCGAGCGGTACGGCGATGTCTTCAAATACCAGTACCTCACGGAGGTCGCCGAGTTCGACCTACATCGCGGGCATGCGGTGCTCGAGGTCGGCGTAGGCCTTGGCACGGACATCCTGCAGTTTGCCAGGAACGGCGCCATCGCGCATGGCATCGACATTACGTCGCGGGCTGTCGAGGTCACGGCGGGCCGCTTCCGGCTCGACGGCCGGCGGGGCCATTTCGGACAGGGCAGCTTCACCGACATTCCGTTCAGAGATGGAGAGTTCGATCTCGTCTACAGCTTTGGGGTGCTGCACCACTCCGAGGAGACCCAAGAGGGCATCGACGAGATCTTTCGAGTCCTCAAGCCCGGCGGCCGCGTCATCGTCATGGTGTACCACAAGGGGTTCAAATACTACGTTCGGAAGCTGTTCGTCTACGGGATTCTCAGGGGCGAGCTCTTGTCCAGGTCGGCTCAGGAGATTGTGAGCAGGCACAGCGAAGACTTTGGCGACGCGCCACTCACCAAGGCGTTCAGCCGTTCACAGGCCCGGCGCATGTTCGACGCGTTCGAGGGCTTGACCCTCGACTGCTACCGTTTGGACGATTACGTAAACGTGAGGGGCGCGCCCGTGTCGCCGGCTCGCACGATACTCCCGTACGGACTATACCGGCGCGTGGAGAACCGATTTGGCTGGAACCTGATTATCAAGGGGCGCAAGCCAGGTTGATGGCCAGCGGACGAAGCTCTACCGCCACGGCGCCGGACTCATCGAGGAGACCCACTCCGACGGAAACATTCTCTGTGCTGCGGCTGGGGACCTTCCCGACGTTGCGGCGAAACGGCATGGGGCTTCCGGCGTACGAGCTGGCGGCAGACGATCGCTACCACACCGTGTACCGCGCGCCGGCGTCGGACCGAAACGAGGTGCCCCGGCCGGCGCCAAACGAAGACGTCGACCTGCGCTTCGTGCCGTTTCCGAATCCGGCCATGCCCACCGGTGGCCGGTCCAAGCTCGCGGCCGTGGGAGCGATGTCGCGCCGCCTGGCGGCGATAGCGGGGTTGACGGGCCGAGTCCTATTCGACGCCGAGGCCAGGCGGGCCGACCTCGTTCACATCCACTCGCCGATGTACGCAGGAGTCGCCGCCTACGCAAGGCTGAGACACACCCCTACCGTGCTCACCATCCATGGGACCGACTTCCTCAGGCTGCGAGACTCTCGCCTCCTGAGACGCACGCTGTCGCCTATCGACCGGGTGCTGTGCGTGTCGGACCGATTCGTCGGCGAGCTGGCAGAGCTGCTTCCCTCGAAGCGGATATGCGCCGTGTACAACGGGGTAGACGTCG
>JADFKI010000220.1 GCA_022565015.1 Chloroflexota bacterium | reverse complement strand
CGCGGCCCGAACGGTGCTCTCGTCGACACCTGTACGACCTATCGTAATTCAGACAGCCAGGCCGGGGTTGGCGCTGGCGGCGGTGCAGCGGGACGACACCGCAGCTGCGGAGGAGCAGTACGCTGCCCTGACGCCGATGCATGGAACCGCGGCATGGCGGGGTCTGGGTCTCGCTATCGACCGCATCCTGGGCCTCCTGGCCCACACTATGGGCAGGCTCGACGACGCGGCCCACCACTTCGACGACGCCCTCGCCTTCTGCCGCAAGGCGGGCTACCGGCCCGAGCTGGCCTGGTCGCTCTGCGACTACGCCGACATGCTGCTGGATGCTTCGACGAGCTCAGCACAGGCGGGCGAAAATAAACCAGGACAATCAGATAAGTCTGAAACCACCGTTCGTGGTGAGCCTGTCGAACCACAGCACGCTTCAACAAGCCGAGGGCAGGCAGGGCGAACGGATGAGGACAAAACGAAGGCCGTGGCCATGCTGGACGAGTCGCTGGCCATCTCCACCGAGCTGGGCATGCGGCCCCTGATGGAGCGAGTGCTGTCCCGGCGGGAGATTCTGAAGGCTTAGTTAACTAGCTCCGCAAATCCGAGCGGCTCCCGACACCCCAACTCCGTCCGGAACAACTACAGGAGGTACGACCATGCTCATTGGCGGCGGAAGCCACACATACGAATGGGTCGAAAAGTGGGCCAAGACACCGGACTCCGAGAGCGCGCGGACGGGCTGGGCACACCACGGCATAGCGGTGTCCGAGTCGGGCCGGGTGATTACGTTCCACCAGGCCGACCCGACCGTGCTGGTCTTTGACGAGGCCGGAGAGCTTGCGACATCATGGGACGCTACGGTGCAGAACGCCCACGGCATGACGATCGTAAACGAGGGCGGCGAGGAGTTCCTGTGGCTGTCCGACAACCTGTCGGGCCAGGTCGTGAAGACGACGCTGGACGGCCGGCTTGTCATGAGCATCGAGCGCCCCGACCTGGAGGTCTATCGCGAAGGCAAATACTCTCCCACCGGCGTCGCGGTCCACGAGGAGCGGTACGGCGGCAAGGGCGACATCTGGGTGACCGACGGATACGGCGCCGGCTACGTCCATCACTACGACCGCGAGGGCAAATACATAGACAGCATTAACGGCGAGGAGGGCGAGGGCGGCCGGTTCAGGACCCCTCACGGCATCCTGATAGACACTCGCAAGTCGGAGCCCGAGCTCTACGTCGCGGACCGCAGCAACGGGCAGATCCAGGTATATGGCCTCGATGGAGGCTTCAAGCGCGCCTTCGGCACCGGCCCCGGAGCGGACTGGCTGCACAGCCCGAGCGGCTTCGCCCTCTGGGACGACAAGCTGGTGGTCCCGGAGCTTCGCGGCTCCAGGGTCACGATTCTCGATGAGGACGATAACCCCGTGTGCTACCTGGGCGAGAATACCGGGGCCTTCAAGCTGCGGGAGGGCTGGCCCAACGTGCCCCACGATACGCTGATTCCGGGTAAGTTCAACAGCCCCCACGGCCTGGCGGTAGATGCCGGCGGGAACATATACGTGGCCGAATGGCTGGTCGGCGGCCGCATCAACAAGCTGGTGAGGCAAACATGACGGGCCTTCCAGCTAGGGGGATTCCGGTCTAGAAAGAGGGGCTAAGAATTGAACGAGAATACTCGCACGGTGTCTTCCTTCGACGGCGTTCAGGTCCGCTACGAAAGTCATGGACGGGGCCGGACAGCCCTGGTCTTTGTTCACGGTTTCAGCTGCAATCGAAGGCACTGGGACAACCAGGTGGACGTCTTTTCCGAGAAATACCAGGTTGTGACCCTGGACCTGGCCGGACACGGCGATTCCGGCCGCGATCGCACGGTCTGGGACATACATGGGTTTGGTGAAGACATAGCGGCTGTCGTTCGTGACCTCGGCCTCGACGACATTGTGCTGGTCGGCCACTCCATGGGCGGTCTCGTCATCCCGGAGGCGGCCCATCTGTTGCCTTCAGAGACCAGGGGCATCGTCGCCGTGGACACCCTCAAGAGTTTGGGTGTATATCGGACGCCTCAGCAGATTGACCAATCGGCGGAGCCTTTTGAGACGGATTTCGTGGGGACGATGTCAAAGGTGTTCAATGGAATGTTCTTGCCGGTTTCGAATGACGAGATTAGAAACGAGGTCGTAAAGGGCGCGGTTTCAATCCCCAAAAACATCGGGATCGAGGTTTACAAGGCTATCCGCAATTACGAGAACGAGGGCCTCACGACGAACCTGAAAGCTTTGGATATTCCCAAGTTCGCGATAAACTCCGAAGAGCTCTCGCACACCGACCTGGAGGCCGCGAAGAAATACGGGGTCGAAGTACGGTCGATCAAAGGTGTGGGCCACTTCGTCATGTTAGATGACCCAGAGGGGTTCAATGCGCTGTTGAGTGACGTACTCGACCAGATCAATGTCAAGAAAAACTCAGGAGGATGAATTGGTAGACCAGAAGACATCCATATATGACCCGGCGGCAAAATTCGATGTCGAAGTCTCCGATGTGGAGTATAGAAAAGGCGACGGCGAGTCCTGGCTGGCAAGAATCTACCAGCCGAAAACCGGCGGGCCGTTTCCCGCGATACTCGACGTGCATGGCGGCGCCTGGAGCGGAGGCAGCCGCACCAGCGCGGAGCTGATCGACATGGCGTTGGCCTCAACCGGCATCGTCGTCGCGGCGGTGGACTTCCGCGTCGCGCCGGAGCACCCCTACCCCGCCCAGGTGCAGGACGTGAACTACGCCACCCGCTGGCTGAAGGCAAACGCCTCCAGATTCAACGCGTTGCCGCAAAATATCGGCGGGCTGGGCTCGTCCAGCGGCGGCCACACCGTCATGCTCAGCGCTATGCGTCCTCACGACGAACGCTACGCTTCGATAACCTCGGCCGAGGTCGCCGGTCACGACGCCTCGCTGGACTACATCCTGGCTACGTGGCCCGTCCTGGACCCCTACGCCAGGTACCAGTACGCCAAAAGAGTGGGCCGAGAGAACCTCATCGCCAATACCGAGGGCTATTTCCTTACCGAGGAGGCGATGCAAGAGGGCAATCCGCAGCTCATCCTCGAACGCGGCGAAACGGTCGAGCTGCCTCCCACGCTGATAATACAGGGCACCGCCGACGACAACGTACCCATGTCCATTCCTCACGGCTTCGTCGCTTCTTACAGCGCGGCGGGAGGACATGTCGAGCTCGAGGAGTTTCCCGACATGCATCACGGATTCGGCAGGGAGCAGAGCGAGGCGACCGACAGGGCTATCGAGTTCATGAAGACATTTATCGCAAAGCAGCTTTCGGCGAAGGCGGCCCGCGTTTAGACCTTGATTTCGGAGGCGGTTTCATGGAGAAGACGTATCTTCAACCCGGCACTCTTCACGAGCCTTTCAGCAACTACTCCCACGGCATCGTCGTAGAGGGCGCCAAGAGGCTCATATTCTGCGCGGGCCAGGTTGCGGGCGACAAGGACGGCAACATCGTCGGCGAGGGGGATTTCGAGGCGCAGCAACAGCAGGTCATGTCGAACCTCAAGGACGTATTGGCGGAGGCGGGCGCTACGTTGGCCGACGTCGTGAAAGTCACGCTCTATGTCGTCAATCAGGACGACGCCCCAAAGGCGCGAGACATCCTGCGCGAGCACTTCGCCGACAGCAGGCCCGCCAGCACGCTCTGCGTTTTGCGAGGTCTGGCCGACCCCCGATTCCTGGTCGAGGTGGAGGCCATGGCGGTCGTTGGCTAGCGGCCCTGTTTCGCCGCATCCGGGATTCCCGGTCCGTCCTTACTGGTATGCTGCTACACAACATACGATATTCCAATCTGGAACTTGACCATCTGCAGCCAATAGACCGACGGTATAAACAAAGGAGGCGAAAAATGCGAATAGCGATAATGGGCTCCGGTGGTATGGGCGGCTACTTTGGCGGCATGCTGGCCAGGGCCGGTGAGGACGTTCATTTCATTGCGCGAGGCGCTCACCTTGAAGCCATGCAGGCCTCGGGCCTGACGGTAAAGACGAACGAGGTCGGTGAGTTCAACATCCCTGCCAAGGCAACAAACGACCCATCCGAAATCGGCACAGTTGACCTGGTCCTGTTCTGCGTGAAAACCTACGACACGGAGGAGATCGCCAATTTCATCAAGCCGCTCATAGGCCCCGACACGGTCGTAATGTCCCTCCAGAACGGGGTTGACAACGAGGAGATTATCGAAAGCGTAATCGGTCCGGGCCACGTCACAGGGGCGGTCGCGTATGTCTCCGCCAAGATTGACTCACCCGGCGTGATCAGCGAATCATACAATCAGAAAATCATACTTGGTGAGCTAACCGGAGAGCATACGCAACGCGTTGAGGAGATAGCGAAGGCGTTCGAGGCAGCCGGGCAGACCGTCGAAGTGCCGGATGACATTCGGGTCGCCATCTGGAGTAAGCTTCTGGGCATCACCACGATGTCTGCAATCACCTGTGTTACGAGACTGCCCGGAGCCCACATATTCGCATGTCCCGAAACCAGAGCGTTGACCCACGGGATGCTGGATGAGGGCATTGCGGTTGCCATTGCAAACGAGATTGCAATACCAGATACTTTGGGAGATGAGTTCAAGGCGATATTCGATAACTTTCCACCTGACTACCGCGCGTCGATGTACCATGACCTGGCGAACGGGCGGCGCATGGAGTTGGACGAGATCATAGGCGTCATAGTGAGACTGGGCGAAAAGCTGGGCGTGCCGACCCCTCTAACCTTCGCCGTATATGCGTCGCTGAAGCCGTACGCGAACGGCACGCCGGCCACCCCGTCATAGGCGTTTCAGGGCGGGATATCTTAAAATTAGTGCCAACGAAAAAGAAAAACAGAAACCAATAGCTAGGAGGGCTAATAGATGGCGTTTGTAAGGGTATACACAGGCGAAGACGGCAACTCGCATTTCGAGGAGATGACCCTGGAGTCACATCCGTTCCTGGCCGAGATGAGCACGGCCACGGGCGTCCAGTTCCGGTCGCAGGAGCCGGGCTACTTCAGCGACTGGCACAACGCACCCAGGCGTCAGTATGTGATTACGCTGGCCGGAGAGGCGGAGATAGGCATCCAGGACGGCACCCTGCGCCGCTTCGGCCCGGGCGACGTACTCCTGGCCGACGACACGACGGGCAAGGGCCACTCCACCAGGGTAACCAGCTCGGAGAAGCGGTACTCGGTATTCATCCCGATACCCGGGGACTAGGCGGCAGGATTATGGCCCAGACTCATAATCTGACTGCCGACGAACGAGACCACATCGAGGCCTTGATCAGGTCTTTCGACAATCACGGCTGTAGCTTCGGCCTGGACATACAGGCCCAGGCTGCGCTGCGACTGCTGCTGCTGGATAGGCCGGACGACGCCAACCAGGCCATCAATGCGTTCGAGGTCGAATTCGATAGATGAATTTCCGTCTCGAATCTTCCCTTTCATCTCTGAAATCAAGCATGCCTCCCCTGACCACGACTGTTATTGGCAGCTGGCCCAAACCGCCATGGTTGTCCAGCGGTGACCATGACATTTCGGGTTGGGCCACAGACCGCGAATGGCGGTTTCAAGGGGAGGAGTTGAAGAGGAAGCAGGATGAGGCAACTGAGTGGGCCCTGCTCGAGCAGGAAGCGACGGGAGTAGACATCGTCTCGGACGGCGAACAGCGCCGGGACAACTACGTTTACTATTTTTGCCGCCGTTTGCGTGGCTTCGACTTCGAGCGCCGAGCTCGTATAGCAGGGCGCTCCGGGGCTTGGGACTGGATCGCGCCCGTGATAACCGGTCCGGTCGCCGCACGTGATGTGCTCTTGGCGGCTGACTATCGGTTTGCCCGAATGAGAACTGAACGGCTGATAAAGATGACCATCCCAGGCCCGATGACGATCATTGATTCTGCGATTGACGAGTACTACGGCGACGATGTAGCTCTGGCGATGGACCTGGCCGCGGCCATCCGTACGGAGGTAGAATCACTTGCCGCCGCCGGCTGCGACGTCGTTGAGTTCGATGAGCCGGTTTTCGCACGTTATCCGAAGAAGGTGCTTGACTACGGCCTACGAGCACTGGAGGCATGCTTCGAGGGCATAACCGGCATCACAACGGTAGTCCACATTTGCTGCGGTTACCCGGTTGAAGGCTATGACAAGGCCGAGTCGGATAGCTATACTCATCTGGCCCCCATGCTTGCCGGCTCCAAGATTGACCAGATTTCGATCGAAGGAGCCCATCGACCGCTGGACCTAGAAGTCTTGCAGAGGTTCGGAGACAAGGACATCATAGTCGGTGTGGTAGATGTTGGGGAGCCGCGTATCGAGACATCCGAGGAAATTGAGGTCCGGATCAGACAAGTGCTCGCGCAT
>JADFKI010000219.1 GCA_022565015.1 Chloroflexota bacterium | reverse complement strand
TGCGAGTTCGTATCCGCGCCCTCGTTTTGGAGCGCCCTTCCGACTCTTCTAAGCGAGGCGTCCCAGTCCCCCTGGTCGCGGGCCAAGAAGTAGCTCTGGACCACATCGTCCACTACATGCGCACATCGAAGGCCCAGGCCTCAATATCGATGGCAAGGGTCTGCAAGTCATCGTCATCAGTCGCATCGAGAATGCGTTGGGCGGGCACGTCGAGCACCATTGCCGCCTAGAGGTAGCCCTTTTCGGCCGCCTTTCCACTGAAGCGAAATGATACTTCCCCGCGCAACCCTATCGTCCTTATGACGGCATGGGGCGATACGTATGCATGGTCCGCGGTAAATTCACTTTCCATGTTTAAAGCGTCGTTTTCCTAGTAATGTAGCCGCGATAAAGTACAGGTCCAATCAGCTGGACTTTGTACATTCCGATTGCGCCTCAACACGAAGGCGTACAGCTGATGGTCAGTAATCGACAGACTTTTTGCATGTCGAGTTTGCAGGGTGATATGCAGAAAGTCCTTGAACGATGAGATAGGTGTTTATGCGGAAGAGCGAAGGCACCAGAATAAACCCGTCCGAACGCCATCAAATTTAGGAAACATCTTTGTACAAAGTCTAGCTTAGATTACGGTGCTAAAGTCGTCGTGGTTAGTGCTGAAATCACCGATGGAGTGCGCGGCCTCGTTGACGGCGGCAAGGTCACGTGGCTTCAGCGCGATTACGAGCCGGGAGACCTGGCAGAAGCCTTCATCGCCGTAGCCGCCACCGGCGACACCATGGTCAGCGGCGAAATCGCACACGAAGCCGAGGAGCGGAACATGCTGCTAAACGTTGTGGACGTTACTCGGCTCTGTACTTTTATCGCCCCCTCGGTTGCCCGTCGTGGCGAAGTGACTGTGGCGACCTCCACGGGTGGAGCAAGCCCCGCTCTGGCGCGAAAGTTCAGGGAGGAGCTCACGCGCAGCAGAATTCTGGAATACGCCGATTTAGCGCCTCTGCTTTCCGACGCGCGCAACGAGTTGAAACGCAACAGCATCACGGTGGATCCAGACCACTGGCAGAAATGCCTCACTGAGGAGCTGTTGAATGCGGTGCAGGCCGGCAGAGCCGATGATGCAAGGCAGACCTTAATGACGAACCTGTTGTCCTAACGACCATCATCATGCGCGTGGTCAAACTGATAAACGCTGGCGATTTAGGAACATAGATTGCATATTCTCGTAACCGGAATAAACCAGAGCACTGCCTCCTTGAAGGTCCGAGAGGGCATTTCGTTCTCGAAGGAGCAGCTTCCCGCCGCTCTGACCCTGCTAAGAGAGCGGGTCGGCGAAGCCGTGATTCTGGAGACGTGCAATCGCACCGAAATATATACCTCCGCAGAGAACGTATCGAAAGCCACAGACCAGGTCCGATCTTTTATCGCCGAGTTTCATGAATTAGGGCTGGAGTCCGTCTCACCCCACTTATACGAATACATCGATACTCAGGCTGTCCGTCATCTCTTTAGGGTCGCCAGTGGATTGGATTCAATGATAATCGGCGAGTCCGAGATTCTAGGGCAGGTGCGTGACGCCCTCACTCCGGCATCTGAGGTGAAGTCCGTTGACACCCCACTCGTAGGGCTGTTTCACGCGGCAATCCGCACCGGCCGCAAGGTCAGGGAGGAGACGGAGCTCGGCCGCAATTCTCTCTCCATCAGCTATGCCGGCGTGAAACTGGCACAGAAAGTGCTGGGAACTCTTCGCGGTCGAAGCGTGCTGCTAATTGGCGCCGGAGAAGCCGGTACGCTGGTGGCGAAAGCACTGCGAACGGTCGGCGTGAGTGACCTTATCGTGGCCAACCGCACCAGGGCGCGAACGGAAGAACTCGTGCAAAATCTGGGCGGCCGAGCCATTCCATTTGATGAGATCGCCGCAACGCTCCAAGATGTGGACATCGTAATAACGGCAACTAATTCGCCGCAATTTATTATTGACCGGGAAATGGTCTCCTGGGCGCTCGCAGGGCGATTTGATCGTCCCCTGTTCTTTTTTGACCTCGCGATGCCGCGTGACGTTGATCCACAAGTAGCTGCCTTCGATGAAGTGGAGCTGTTCAATATCGACGACCTCTCCGCGATCGCCGAGGAGAACCATCGAGAGCGTAGGCGCGCGGCCGTCAAGGCTGAAGGCGTCGTGGACGACGAGGTGTCGAAGTTCATGGCGTGGTGGGAATCGTTGGACGTCGTGCCTCTCATCAGGGATCTTCGGCAGCAGGCGGAGGAGGCTCGGAAGGGCGAGTTGGCCCGAGCGCTAAGACAGATGCCCGATCTGCCCGCCGAATATCTGAAGGTAGTCGAGGCCTTGACGCAGTCTATTGTCAATAAATTGCTGCATCACCCCACCGCATCTCTGAAGCGGCAGGCGGGGGGGTCCCAGCTCGAGGCAATCAGGGATATCTACCAGCTGAAGCATGAATAAAAAGGCTACGTGACGAATCGCAGGGTTCCCATTTCAGCGAGTGCTCTTGCGGAAGGTACGCTCGGCCCTGGTCGGGACCACCCCCACGTGGACCAATGTGCTCAGTGTCGAGGAAGCCGACTCCGAGCTCGGTGGCTTAGGCGATACGCCCCCTCCGAAGTTGCGGCCGCTGGACTGCGAGCAATGGCAGATTCGGTGAAGACGTGACAACGCTATTCCGGCAGATAATCGGGTTCGTCGCGGTGGTCTCATGTCGGTTGTCGGACGAGACCGTATAGGCCCTTCAGAAGCAGGTGCCGCGGCTAGCCCTGGAATAGGGCCTCGACGATAAGCGCCTCCGACCCAGATGGATCACTCTCCATACTTTGGTTTGCGCGGAAAGCACCCGCTTAATTATCCGACAGACCAATTCGCGAATAGGCGTGGCTGCCGATACTCGTGACCGTGAATTCTCGCCGCAGCGCTGTCCCCTGCGATTCCCAAAACGTTGAATACGATATCCCCTGCTGTTTGCTTCAAAGGTCGGGATTCGCGCCGCACAGGCTGGCGGGCTAAAAGCCTTGCGTTCAAAAAATGCGAGCACGTCATCGGCTGCCGAACCGTGCCGACCTCACATTACGGTCGCCGCATCCCCTCTTTTAGCCGCTCTTGTCACGATTGTTCACCATTCTTTCCCCGATTAAGTCACGGAGATTTAGTATGCTTCCGCCAAAATTGGTGGTGTGTCTCACAGTGGCAGATGGGTTGGGAGGCAAACTGATGCCTTCTAGTACCCTGGTAAATTGCACAAGTAAATTGAGATGAGGCGCCGAGTTTTAGAGGATGTTCAGGGCTTGGAAAATCCCGGTCGAGCGCAAGGTACAAGGGCTGGCCAGTTTCTTCCAGACTGTTATGTGACCGGAGTAGAAAAAGGGAGGATGCAATGGTACTAGCATGGAGGAAGCGAAACCTTCTCATATTCGCGGCGGCGATGGCTCTGCTGCTCACCTTGATCCCCATGAGCGTATACGCCCAGGCTGAGTCGACAGTCAATGCAACGGTGATACCGGCGTTTGTGGCGGTCTCAGCCCTTCCCACTTCGGTTGACTATGGCGTTAAGACCCTGGGCTCAACGGCGCAGCTCCCTGACCCCACCACATTCGTTGCCACGAACGACGGCAACATTACGGCCGACTTTTTAGTGAGGGGAGGCGACACGGCCGACTGGACGCTGGCAGCAACGGCTGATGCCGATGTTTATGTCCACAGAGCGTCTTCTGACGGATTTACGACGACCATAATGCTAACCACCACAAACCAGATTCTGCAGAACGGTATCGCGTCATCTGGTACGTCGACCGTGTCGCTTAGTATGGATCTGCCGACGTCGAGCATTGCAACGACGGTGCAGACGGCGCCCGTAATCATCGTAGCAACGTTACCGTAGTCTCCGAAGAATACAGCATCGAGACCCGCCGCCTGTAGTGCCAACTTTAGGGTCTGGGGCGGCGCATGCCTTGAGTATGCGGACCTATGTAATACATGCTCGCTGCGCTAAAGACGATAGCGGCGTATAGTGTCTTTCATACCTGCGAAATTCGGAGAGCCTTGAACGTCGGGATGCTTCTTTAAGTGCGATATAAAATTGGGCCAGAGGCCTAGAAGCAGATTCTAATTCTCATGATAATGTCGTAAACGCCGTACCGACGACCATCGGGTTGACCTTTTCTTCCGCGGGGGTGTGATTAACGTTCACGGCGCGTAACAAGACTGGGATGTGGGCCAAGAAGAATATGGGTAAACGGCGAGCGAACATAGGCATTGCGCTGGGGGCCCTGGCAATTGCCCTGGTCATGCTGGTTTACGCATCTGTTTCGGACAGCCCCGTCGTTTTAGGGCAAGAGCCGCCACCACTCCTCCCACAAGAGCGCCGCGGTTTCGACTCGGACGGCAACAAGGTTTTCGACAACCTTGAGCTTACGATGACTGTGGCCGCACCCCAGGACAGCCTCGCCGTCATCATCCTGTTCAACGAAAACCTCGGTCAGGTAGACTTTCTCGCATTGACACAGGCCGCGGGTCCATTTTCCGTTAGGCACCGCTACCGCTCGATCAACGGCATCTCCACCAACATGACCAGGGCAAGCATAAACGCCGTGGCGCGCATGAACGTCGTAAAACAGGTGGAGTTGGACGCCGAAATATCCATATTCAACGATACCGCGAAGGTGTGGTTTGGCGTAAAAAAAGCGCAGGCCGACTTCGGGTTTGACGGCAACGCCGACGGCCTGCCCACCTACAGCAAAGACGACCTGGTTATCGCCATTGTGGACAGCGGCATCGACGCCGGCCATGTGGACATGGATGGCGGAAAGGTGCTCGTATTTCGCGATGCGATCAACGGACTGACCACGACGCCCTTCGACGAAGGGGGTGGCTGCGGCTACCACGGAACCCACGTCGCCTCCATTGCCGCCGGAGAGGGAGACGGAGACCCCACGCTCGCGGGCGTGGCCCCAGGCGCGGCACTGGTGGGTGTGAGGGTCCTGGCAAGCAGCGGCTCGAGCTGCACCGGCTCCACCAGCCAGGTATTAGCCGGCGTCCAGTGGGTCATCGACAACAAGGCCACATACGGCATAGACGTGATGAACATGAGTCTGGGGGACTCATCGTGCTCCGACGGCACCGGCGCACTTTCAACGATTGTGAACACAGCCGTGGATAACGGAATTACGGCTACGGTTGCGGCAGGCAACCTTGGCTGGTTTGCGCATTGCACTATCGGCGAGCCCGCGGCGGCGGAGAAGGCCATAACTGTCGGCAGTTTTGCAGGCGTTGAAGCGCTCCCTTCTATTACAGGCTCATTCTACCCCGGCAGGGGGTTCTATCGGAGTCGTTCCTCCGGCATCGGCCCGACCGCCGACGACCGCATCAAACCGGATATAATGGCTCCAGGGGTCAGGATTGACGCCGTCCAGGGCGGCACGTCGGACCTCTATGTTCAGAAATCCGGCACCAGCATGGCCGCCCCTTTCGCCGCGGGCGTTGCGGCGCTAATGTTGCAGGGCAACCCGGCCCAAACTCCCGCTCAGGTCAAGGCTACGATGATGAGCACAGCGGTGGACTGGGGCCCCACGGGTAAAGACGTTGAGTACGGAGCTGGGCGCTTGGACGCGTACGAGGCGATTCGTGTTGCTTCCAGCGAGACGGGCATCGGCCCGACCGTGCCGGCTCACCAGGCCTCCACCGGCACGCTCACCGGTCCAGGAGATTTTGACGTTTATACGGTGAACGTCACGAATATGTCCTTTCCCATTGCCGGTACGATGATAATGACCGATATCGATAGGCCCAGCTGTTTGACTTCGAGCAATCTCAGCACGTGCCAAAGCCAGTTCTACGTTTTCCTTATCGATCCAGACGGCTTTACGGTGCCGACTGACAACTTCCCTGGTCGGCGGCAGCAGACCTTTGGCGTGATGCCCGCAATGACCGGCACTTATTCGGTAGAAGTCCAGTCTCATCCCTCTACGATCGCCGGCACCGGCGACTACTCCCTGGATGTCTCAGCCGGCACGCAGGCGCCTTTGCTGTCCATCTCCCTGCTCACCGACGGGACCACGCCGTTCGGCCCGCAGCCACTGGGGGCCGTCGTCGACACGACGTCCTCAGGCACAGACGATACTCAGGCGGCGTATGTTATTTCGGGGCCCGTGGACCTGCTCATCAGGAGCACCGCCCCTACCAGCAACGGTGACACATGGTCGCTGGGAACTTCTAACGGCGCCGACACTGCGGTTTGGCAGTTCTCTCCAGATGGAATCACCTGGACGACCTTTACGCAGGCCGACTTGAACTTCCCGCTGGCTAGCGGGCTTGGTCACGATTCCAGTCAGAACGTCGACTTTCGGATGACTCTGCCTACATCCTCTACCGCCTCGGCGGAATACACCGCGGCCGTGACCAT
>JADFKI010000218.1 GCA_022565015.1 Chloroflexota bacterium | reverse complement strand
ACAGTGGAGGTCCACCCGCTGCGCATCCCCTTACCCCAGTCCTTCGCCCACGCGCGCATGGACCGAGACGCCAGCGACGCCGTGGTGGTGCGCGTGACGGGGAAGGACGGCTCCATCGGCCACGGTGAGGGCGTCCCGCGGCCCTACGTGACCGGAGAGGGGGTCGACGACATGGTGACGGCGATCCTTAGCGAGCTGGCCCCCCTGGTGCGGGAGCGAACGTTCGCTCCCGGTATGAAGGTCCTCGACGATCTGAGGGCGCTCCGTGACGCCTGGAACGACCGTACCGGAGGTCGCAATGCTACGTACTGCGCCGTGGAGCTGGCGCTGCTGGACTGGGCGTTCCGGCGCGCCGGCCTCCCGCTATCCGAATGGCTGGCGCCGATGCGCCAAGAAGTCGTCTACTCCGGCGTCATCGAGGCCGCGGACCCTGAAGCGGCGGCGGAGCTGGCGCGGCGCTACGCTTCGGCCGGCTTCGCGGCGATCAAGGTGAAGGTGGGAGTCGGCGACGACGAGCGGCGCCTCGCGGCGGTGCGCGAGGCCGTGGGCCAGGACATCGCGCTCCGGGTGGACGCCAACGGGGTGTGGAGCGCGGACGAGGCCGTCCGAGCTTTGGCTCGATTGCGCGGCTCCGCCATCGAGGCCGTCGAGCAGCCAGTCCCAGCGGCCGACCTCGCCGGCATGTGCCGCGTCCGAGAGGAGTCGGGGCTGGCCGTGGTGGCCGACGAGTCGCTGATCACGGTCGAGGACGCGCGGAGGCTCGTCGACAAGCGGGCCTGCGACGTGTTCAACGTGCGCGTGTCCAAGTGCGGAGGGCTGCTTGCGTCGGTGGAGATCGCCGAGGTAGCGGCCGCCGCCGGTCTCGATGTGCAGGTGGGGGCCCAGGTGGGGGAGACCTCGTTACTGTCCGCGGCGGGACGGCATCTGGCGGCTTGGCTCCCCAGCGTGCGGTACGTGGAGGGCTCCTTCGGCACTCACCTACTGCGAGAGGACGTGACGGCACACCCGGTGATCTTTGGGCAGGGTGGCCGCGCCGACCTGCTCACGGGCGACGGTCTCGGAGTGGACGTCGACGACGACTCGGTACATCGGCTGACCGCCGCGGAAGGGAAGTAGGGACGCAATGTCAGTCGTTGGGAGACTCGCAACCGCCCGTGGCCGGCTCCTTTGGCGCCGGCTCCGAGACAGCTTCGATCACCCTGACGAGGCCCAGTTGACACTACTGCGGCGGTTCCTGAACGCGAATCAGGACACCGACTATGGACGCGAGCACAGCTTTGCCGGCATGGGCACACTCGCCGACTACCGCAAGGGCGTGCCCGTAGGTGACTACGAAGCATTCCGCCCTTGGGTTGACCGCATGGTGCAGGGCGAGCACGGGGTGCTGACCGCGGAGGACCCCTACATGTTCGCCGTGACCAGCGGGACCACCGGTCAGCCCAAGCTCGTTCCCGTCACGCCGTCTGCGCGGCGTGCCGTCTCCCGTCTCACAGCGATGTGGGTAGGTCACTGCGCGCTGCACCATCCCACCGCGCTGGACGGCAAGGCCCTGGTGGTGGTCAGCCCGGCCGTCGATGGCTACACCGATGGCGGGACGCCATTCGGGTCGGCCTCCGGCTACATCTATCAGCACGCGTCGTGGGCCATTCGCCGCAACTACGCTTTGCCCTATTCGGTCTTCTCGGTGGCCGACTACGAGTCACGCTACTACGCCATCATTCGCCTCGCTATCCAACGACAAGTTTCTTTCCTTATTACGCCCAATCCCAGCACGATCCTTCGGCTGATCATCCTCGCCGACGAGCGCCGCGGCGTTAGTGGAGTAGAGCTCCAGCATGGATTCATCACTCTGGATGGGAAGATAACCGGGCAGCGTCGTTATCTTTACGCTGCCGCCTACCGACATTGCGCCCGCGCGCAGCGCCCGGTCCACCTTATCGCTTGCCGACAAAAACGCATCGACGCTCTTTGCCCTGACGTACGTCTCCATGCGAACGTCCGCGGGCACGGAGCTGACGGCGATGCCGCCCTGGGTGATTATGGGATGGATGCGCACGGTGTCCTGGTCTCGATAGGTCTCGCGCTGCGCGTGAATGGCCGAAAGTGCGGTCATGGCGGCATTGAGCGCGTTGATTCCGGCGTGAGGAGCACCGCCGGCGTGGGAGGCCCTTCCCAGAAACTGAATACGCTTTGCCACTATTCCGTTGTTCGTGCCGCCAAAGGCGATGCGACCCTCTTCCGGGTTGCTGGACGTGTGGGTCATCATGGCGAGGTCGACGTCGTCCAGCGCGCCCAGCCGGATGAACTCGGGCTTGCCGCCGAGGAACTCTATCTTGCCCTCCCGGCGCAGGTCGTCTCGAAACTCGATTTCTATATACTCCTCGGCCGGCACCGCAATCAGCGCAACCCTGCCCGAAAGCTGATCGAGCGCCCCTGAGGCCTTGAGCCCTATGCCGACGCCAAGCATCATCGCGATCTGGCAGTGGTGACCGCAGGCGTGCGCGGCAGCCGTCTCCGGGTCGGCGTGGGGATGCCCGAGTACCTTCAGCGAATCGAGCTCGCCCATGACCCCTACGGTCGGTCCGGGTTTGCCGGTATCCAACATGCCTTTGAGGCCGGTAATCGCAATGCCGTCCTCAAAGGGTATTCCAAACTCCTGGAGCTTGCCGGCGACGTATTTCGAGGTCTTGTGCTCTCTGAAGCCCGGCTCCGGGTTGTCGAGTATGGTCCGGGCGACCTGAATCAGCTCGTCGCCTCTTCGATCGATCTCTGCCTGGACTGCGACTTTCAGCTCGTGAGTGTTCGCCATGGCGGCTCCGAATCGTTTTATAGCTTTTGGCGTGTCAAAGCCCGGGTCGCCCATAAGGGCTTCAACGGCCCGATTGTACCAGAGGGCCGGTCCACAGGCCATAGCCGTGAACGAAAAAGGGACGCCCTCTAAATCAAGAGGGCGTCCGCGTTTCGATCTAAGATTGTAACGGAGTCGTCGCGGCAGGCGCGCAGTCTGAGGTCGGTCTCGGAGACTACTCCCCGGCGGCCTCCGCGTACGCGAGACCCATGTCGGGGAGACTCGATGGGGCGAGCAGCTCGGAGCATACGGACAGGTAGTCTCCGAGAATTCTCGTCATCAGGAATTTCTGGCGGACGTGCTCGCGGCCCAGTTTACCCATCACCTTGGCCTGTTTCGGGTCTTTTAGAATCTGGAGCATGGCGGTCGCGCATTCCTCCACGGTGTCCACGAGGAATCCTGTTCGGCCATGTTCGATCTGGATTCGGATGCCTCCGCAGTTGCCGCCGATGACCGGCGTGCCCTTCCACATGGCCTCGGCCACTGAGAGGCCGAAGCCCTCCCGAAGGGACTTCTGGATGATGACCTCGGCGCCTTTCTGAACGGCGCTGACCTCGGGTTCGCCGACGATATTCACGTCTGAGAACAGGTGTATGTCCGAGTCGCCCTTGGCGTATTCGACTACCGTGTCGAGGACGCCATAGGCCTCAGGATCGTCGATGGCCTCGATAACCCCCAGCAACGCGAGCTGCACATCGGGGACCGATTCCTTGACCATCCTATAGGCGTCGATGACACCCCACGGGTCCTTCCACCTGTCGAAGCGGGCGACCTGGGACATCATGGGTCGGTCGGGGTCCAGCCCGATGCGGGACAGGGTGTCGCGGACCGTCTTCAGCTTTGGCTCTTTGTTCTTGGTAGTCAACGGATCGATTGCCGGGGGAATGATTCGCACGCGGCTCGTGTCCAGCCCGTCGACCACGTATTGGGGAAGCGAAAATACGACCCTGTCCGCCTTTTGCATCAGCGGCGCCAGCTGCTTGATGACCCGTTGGTTCGGAAGCGTAGTGTCGATGTGGCACACCCAGATTATCTTTGAGCCTTCGGGCAGGAATGAGGCAAGGGGTAGTGTCTGAGGGTCGTGGAGCACCCACACATCCGCCTCTACGCCCCTGTCCTTGATCGATTTCGCCAGCCTCTCGTTGTAGCCGACGTAGGTTTCGTATTCCTTCTTGGAGAGGCTGCCTTCCGCTCCCTGGAGCAAGTTGTGGAGTCGCTTCGTTATTTCAAAAAACTCGGGAGCGCCCTCGAGGACCATCCAACTGGCGTCGGGTCCCGAATCGTCCATAAGCGGGACCATGCTCTTGAGAATTTCCGCCACGCCGCCACCCACCGCGGTTGAGTTAAGGTGAACGACTCTGGCGCCGTCCAGAGAAAGGCCGAGGCTCCGAATGCGTTCCATCTGTTCTTGAGGTGCTACCCTGGCATATCCGTCTATCTTTAAAGAGCTCGTTTCGACGAACTGAAAGCTCACTCCGTACTCCTCTTTACTTCCGATTCAAACGTTTATCCCGGTTGGCATGCGGCGGAGGCCACGCTTTTGGCGGATGTGTCAAGCCCTCTCGCAACTATTGCCTTACTCGCATTGCAATGCGAAATTCGGAGGGATAATTTACCGCTAACCCTAATCGAATCCTTGAAAACTTTTGATTTTGTTTAGATATTGTTCACTCCATTGCTTCCCGGTTCCACCGCCAGCATATTCAGGAGCACCGCCATTCGCACCGTTAGCGCATTAGCGGACTGCCTGTAGAACGCCAGTCGTGAATCGGTCACCTCGACCTCGAAATCGCCGCTGCGTTGCATGGGATCCATTACCACGCAGTGTGGCCGAAGCATGCTCATGAAGGACTCGTCGATTCTGAGATTGAGACTGTTTCGAGATTTTAGAAGCTGCGCATGGGCAACGGTCCTAGGGCCGTTCAGATACACGGCATCCGCCTCGGCCAGCGCGTCGATTGCATCGACGTCGATAAGTCGGACTCCACGCCCACCGCAGTAAGACCTGATTTCCGGGGAAACCTTGCCACTGGATGGCAGCAGCAGCACCTTGACATTCTCGTAGCCTGCCAGTCCCTTCAGTAGAGCGCTAACGTTTCTATGTTCGAGACGGCCCACGACGGCGACAGTGCATCCGTCGATGCCGCCTAGCTCGCGATGTAACGTATAGAGGTCGGCCAGGGCCTGCGTAGGGTGGTCGTCGGCACTGCCTCCATTGATAACCGGCAACGCGTTGGCCTGCTCGGCGTCCTGCATGACCCCTGATTCGCTGGAGCGAAGGACGGCGAGGTCAAACCTAAGACTCGCCAATATACTGAGAATGTTATCAATCTGGCTTACGGAATGTATAGGGAAAAACTGCGATGCATCTTCGGTATGATAGGCCTGTCCGCCCAGAAGCTCGGTCGCCCTTTCGAACGACGTCCTGGTGAGGAAGCTGGGCTCGTAGAAGAGAAAGTAGACGGAACGGCCTCTCAGGAGGTTATCGTACGTTCTCCTTGATCTAAGATCGTCGCATAGTGGGAAAAGGTTTGATTCGATCCATTCCCTGGATGCCTGTTCTGTGGACATAAGATGCCTGAAACCGGGTGCGGCCAGGTCGAGTTCTCGAATCGCTATAACGCCGTTTCGGGACGCAGCGTCAGTCCTAACGGTCTGAGTCATATTCGCCTCGATTACTATATGGAATTCCACAATGACGCCGCCATAGACGGCACAACAAACATTAAACCCCTGCATCGACAATCGTAGCGAAAAAATTGTCCCTTTACGGTGGAATTACGGTGACAAAGAGTGAAAGTTCGAAGCTGTTTCGGCGATAAATTGGCCATTGAGTTGGGCTGAATATCCAATGCCTCTGATCGTCTGAATCGAATGCCTATTTGTGGTGAATTCACTCGCATTTCACTTGTTGTCACATCTTATTCCCCCGGTAGTTCACGCGCTCGTGTAATCATTGGAACGATTCCAGCCAATAAGCACTTAGGGTGGCTCGTTCGCGTCATCTAAATTTGGGTTGACGATTAGCTGTTCTAGGCCTTTGATCGGAATCATGGATATAGTGGGTGGTTCGGTTATTGCCTCGCGTACAGGGATCTCGCAGGCAGCCGAAAATAATGTGTGAGGGGAAAAGTTGGGTAATATTTCGATGCCTGACACAATGTCGGTAAGGGCCAAGGACGTAATGATTGTCGACCTCTCCGGTGAGGCCGTCATTTTGAATATGGATAACTGGGTCTACTACGGCCTAAATGGCTTGGGTTACCGGGTCTGGAACCTTATTCAGGAACCGAAACGAATCGACGAGATCAAGAGCATGATCCTGGGCGAATACGATGTCGATTCCGAAGTCTGCGAGCAGGACCTTCTCGCATTCATCTGCGCTATGGCGAACGAAGGACTGGTAGAGACGAAATGATGGCGGGCCGGCTGAGAGTTTGTGAACAAATCCCCTTGCTCGGGGAGTAAAATAGTTCCACACTGCTGATCAGGAGATTCACCGTGGAAGAAAGAATGCAGTTGCCCGATGTGGCCGAGACTGGACCGAAGGCCGAGCCTC
>JADFKI010000217.1 GCA_022565015.1 Chloroflexota bacterium | reverse complement strand
GGACTCATGCAGAAGGCTGCCCAGAAGGGCATCGGCACGGTGGCCATCCGCATACTCGCTGCGGGGGCTCTAACCGGCAGCTCGGCTCGGCACCCGATCGCTGCGCAGAACGTGGCGCCCATGGCGACGGGCAGGTCTCTGGACGAGGACATAGCAAGGACCAGTGTGTTTGAATTCTTGGTAAATGACGGCTACGTGGACAGTCTCGTCGAGGCGGCTATCAGGTTTGCCATAAGCAGCGAAAGCCTGTCCACGGCCCTCGTGGGGCTCTCGAGCTTCGATCAGCTGGAGCAGGCCGTCACCTACACCAACAAGGGCCCGCTGCCCGCTGATGCCCTGGTCAAGCTCGAAGGCACCTGGGCTGCACTTTAACGAACCCTTCAGCTTTTGCCGCGTTTCTCGATGCCGCCGCAATTTCGGTCGCGGCGCTGTGTTGTTGTCGTGAATGGCTTCCTAGTCGGACGCGTTTTGTCTTGCCCTAGATGATTCTTCTAGTAACTCTTGTATTTCTTCCTTTGCAGCCGGTACAGTATGGGAGCCGTGCCTGACGTATACGGAGCCCTCCGCTATCTTGCCGATTGACTTGCCCACTCTGTAGGGAACCTTTTCGCGGTCTCTCAAAATTTCGAGAAGGCCGACCTCCCCATCAGACCACTGAACGCGATCGAATTTAATCCTCGGAGTTGGTTGACAATATGCGTCCAATATTTGCTCAAGGCGTTCCTGGTTGATATCTTCGGACACTGAAGCATGGAATGCCCTTGTTTCATCTGAGAAGCCAATAACAAGAAAACGCCTGCCGCTCACCTTCGTATTGACGATGCCCACCACATCCCTTTAAAACTCAGCCTTTGCGGAATCGCGAACAATTGATAAATCCCTCTTGAAATCAACATTGGTGGTTTCCCAGTCCTCAACAAGCTCTCGGACAAGACGACCTAATTCTGTCTCTGCTTGCCGGGTGGCGCGCACTACGCCTACATAGGTAGGTTGAATCTGAACACTTTCGCCCATAAAAACCTGGCGACTCACCATCGCCGCATTTGATAGTTGTTCCGCCAGTAAGAAGCATCTGCTTACCTCCGCGCCTTCCCAGGCTATACCCATTTCCGTAAAAACGGTTTCCCCTGAGATACGCAACACATTTGCAAAATCTTCGCCTATGACTTGGCCTAATTCAACTAACTTTCGAAGGAACCTGAGTTGTTGATCATCGAGATAAATGTCCATAATGTCATTCCAGGCAGTTTGGATTCGTACTTCTGGGAATTTGTTTCCTTCGTTTGTCAACTTGACGAGCCTCGTATCGCCTTCCACAAGGCCGATAGACCCTAGATCTTTAATAGCATTCCACATTGGCATGTAGTATTCGGAATCCTGAAAACGTCCTAATACTTCTTCGCCGAGGTCTAACTGAGCCGCGATGTTTCTAAGGTCCACGCCAATAAACTGCTGACTTGCACTCGAACTCTTTATAGCGTTGGCGGTGGCGATCATGACTTGTTCTACCCACTCCACGTAGTCCATAACGGTTGCCCCTTCCAACTAAAGTGGTCCGCCGTTCTCAGCGACGAGCTTCCTAATACCTTGTTAACTTTCGAACCTGCTTAGCCTGTAATGCTCGAAGATGCCCACCGGCACGCCGTCCGCAATCTCGATGGCGGCGAACTCGCCCACCAGCGCCGCCAGCGTGACGCCGCTGTGCATCACGGCAACGTACATGTTGGGAACGGCCCCGGTAAAACCCAGAATCGGGAGGCCGTCCATTGGCATGGGTCGATAGCCGACCGGGACCGGCGTAATGCCCGCTCCCCTTATGGCGGGCACACGCTCGACCGCGCGGGCCAGCATGTCATCGGCGTGCTCCTGGCTGTCGTCGCTGGACACGCTCTCCTGGCTGCCCTCGCCGATCATCAGCGTGCCGTCCGCCATCTGGCGCATGTGTATCGGCCCGCGCTCCGCGTTCAGGGGCGGTGTATGTAATACCGCGACGCTCTTGAATATAGGCGGCAGAGGGGTCGTCTTTCCGACGACTCCGGGGCTCTTTTGCTGAGGGATAGCGACCCCGGCCATCTCAGCCAGGCCGGTGACGCCGAGGCCGGCAGCCAGCACGACGACGTCGCAAGGAATCTCTTTGCCGCCAGCCGTCACGCCGCTGATGCTTCCGCGAGACTTCGTCAGTCCTGAGATATCCGTATCGGTGAGCACGGTCGCGCCCGACGCCTTCACCTGGCGCATGCTTGCATCTACGATGGCGGGGCCGTCTATGTGGCCGTCGTTCTCGCTGAACTCAGCGCCGGCGAACTTTCCGACGTTCAGGCCGGGCTCCAGCTCTTTGAGCTCCTCTTCGCTTATCATGCGCGACCCGTAGCCTCGCCGCTGCAATACCTCGACCCTATATCGAAGATCGTCCGCGTCCGACTGCTCGGACACCCAGCGTAGCTCGCCGCCCCATGTCACCGCGGCCTGTGCGTCGATTCTGCGGGCGAACCTGTCCCACATGTTCAGCGAGCGCCTGTTAAGGTCGTGGTAGTGGTCGGGCTCCTTGCTGAATGAGTTGATCCATGCAAAGGAGTGGCCCGTTGCCCCGGAGCCGGGTCGAGAGCCGTCTATCAGGGTGAGATCGACATCGGGTCTTCTCGAAAGGTTGAAGGCGATTGACGCCCCGACGATTCCCGCCCCGATGACCACGATTTTACGTTTGGATTTAGAACCGGGCATATCTTTTTCATACTCCGTCGAACGCACAGACTGGACGCCCCACGATTGATAACATGAATGGCCCGCGCCGGCAACTCTCTGTTTACCAGCTTCGCTAAGCCGTGCGAAATGAAATACGCCAACCATACAAAAACGCGAAAAGCCGCTTGAGGAATGCAAATACCTGGTCAAGAGCACAGCTGCGCCTCACGCTCGTCAAGACTCATGAATCTGGGCACTGGAAGGACGAGCGGCGTCCTGAAATCGGCGGGTGAGGGTGCCGATCATAGGCGTCGCTGGTAATATGCGAACGCCTGTTACTTTGTTTGGAGTCTATGGCCCACGACATCGATGTGTTCAAGAGCGCCGTTCTCCTGCGCACTGTTAGGTCTGAGTCAAAGCTGTCACATGATATAAAGCAGGCAATTTAACCTGGATGAGGTAGCGCCGATGGGTGGTGGTAAGGATGACGTATGTTCAAGCTCTTTATGATACTGGCCGTCAGCATTGGCATCTTACTCGTTCTGATCAAGCTGAATTCCATATTTGTATTGTCCACCAACCTTCGTTGCCCCGACTGCGAAGCCATCCCCGTCACGCGCATCATTGACGGTGACACCTTCGTGTCAGGTAATACTCGCGTCAGGCTATATGGCATGGACACTCCAGAGATAGATGATGACTGTGCAGATGAGGCGACAGAGCGGCTAAGAAAGCTGGCCGGCGATACCGTGAGGGTCGAGCGAGGGCCAAGGACGACTGACCCCTTTGGACGAAGCCTGGCCTATGTCTACACAGAATCAGGCCTAAGCATAGACGAACTTCTGGTGAAAGAGGGATTAGCCGTGGCCTGGACTCGGGACGGCCGGCACATGGACTACCTGATGGAACTGGAACGTGAAACGAAATCTGAAGGCATCGGTTGTCTCTGGAAGTAAGGTAGTCATCGGATATATGGCGACGGTAGTCTTGCTGATGGTTCGACAGGCTCACCACGAATGGTTATCTTAGGCAGAAGGCATCGTAAAATCCGTTTGCCGTGAGCTTGTCCAAGGGCCGCCGTGTTCAAAACAATGTCAACTCGAAGACCGGGTCCCGGAGCCCGCGGCCCTTCGTAGAAGCACCGTCTACCTGCTCCAGAAGGCGATTCCCAGCATGCCGGGACCGGTGTGAGTCCCCATCACGGGCGTGAACTCGCTGACGAACAGCTCAACACAGGTAAAGGCCCTGCCGACCTCCTGACGAAGCCGCTCCGCCTCATCGGCTGCGTCTGCGTGTATGACGGTCACATGCACCTCATCGCCCTCGACTCGCTCCTTCATCAGCTTCATGAGCCGCGTGGCGGCGCGCCTGCGCGTTCTAGGCCTCGCGAGATTGCTGACTTCGCCCTCTCGCAGCTCGAATAGCGGCTTGAGCCTCAACAGGGACGTTGCGAGGTGCGCGATGCCGGGCACGCGGCCACCCTTCCAGAGATAGTAAAGGGTGTCCAGGTATGCCAATAGCCTCACACGCGATATGACCTCACTGGTGGCCGCCATGACGTCGTCCAGTGACTTGCCGGACTGAGCGGCCCGCCAGGCCTCCAGGGCGACCAGCGCCTCGCCGCCGGCCGCCGTCCCGCTTTCCAGCACCTCTATGCGGGTGTCGGGGAGGGACGCAGCGGTCTCCCTTGCGCCTGCCCGCGCCGAGTCCGCCGACGAGCTGAACCGCGATGCGACGGTGATGCAGAGTATGTCATTGCCTGTATCGGCTGCATCGGCAAACGCCTCAGCGAACGCAGCCGCTGAGGGAGAAGAGGTTGATGTGATGCTCGAAGAGCCTCTCTGCGCCCTGTAAAAATCGGTGGGCGACATGTCGACGCCGTCCAGAAATACCTTGCCATTCATCTGGAGGCTCATGGGGACGACGTAGAGGTCGGGCAATTCTCTGAATTCAGCCGGCAGCGAAGCGGCGCTGTCCACGACGATGCTGACTTTGGAGCTACTGCTCAATGATATATCCGGACACAGCCTTAACCGGACAGGTCCTCGGTTGGAAGCTCCCCGGGTCTGGTCTGCGCCGGCGACTTGGAGTCTTGAAAATCCAGAAGCGCAGGTGTGAGTAGTATCGCCAGCGAGATGGCGGAAAAGAAGAATACTGCAAAGTAACCTGCACCGCCCTGGTAGCTGAGCCACGCCAGGACGATCAGGGAGGGCGCCGTGATGATAAGCAGCACCACCCGAATCATCCGGCGGCCGACCCGAAAGAAGACGGCGGTGGCCGCGCCGAGTATAAGGAACACGATGGCGGCGGCGCTGTCGATTTCCTGCAACACCCTGCTATCGGACTGCAAGACCTCGCCACGGTTGTAGAAGTAAAAGAACCAGTACCCCAGGAAGGGCAGCGGCAAGACCGCGAGGGAGGCCATTATCCAATCGGGCCTGACGACCTTCGACACGTTCTTGATGACGAACCAGAGGGAGAACGCGACGTAGGCAAGGGAAGCGATATATATGGGAATGGAGAACGGAAGCACGCTTCGGGCCACGACGGACCACGCACCGTATCCAACCGCGGTCATGGCCAGCCCCCAGGACAATATCGGCACCACAAGGCAGTAGCCAAGCCATGGATACGACCAGCGGGCACGGCCTTTACGCCAACCCAGCACCGCCATACCCACGGACGCCGCCACCAGAATGGCGACCCACGCTGGGTTCACCCATAGGTGAAGGGCGAACATCAGGGATAGCAGCAGGTGGGGCAGGGCGGCAAGCGTGGTGTGATTCCAGGTACCCCGGGAGTGGACCTCATAGAGACGCACGGCAATCTCGTCGGAGGCGCCAAAGTCCCTGATTGCGGCATGCAGCGCGACATCCGAGGCCACGCCGGTCTCCATGAGCTCCTGCGCCCTGTCAGAGATGTGGGATTCCAGCTCACTCAAAATCCCACGTTCTTCGCCGGGGTCTAGGTGAAGCTGTCGAGCGAGGTCATTGAGATAACCACGTATATGGGAGGTCATGGGGGTCCTTTCCCATCTCGCAGTCTAGTTTCCGCTGGGCCGCGCTACCAGGTTCACGGCCGTGGTGAAGAGGTTCCACTCCTCGAGCATCGAGGCCAATTTCGTCCGACCCTTCTCGGTTATGTAATAGTATCGCCGGTCCTGACCGCTTGCCGAGCTCTGCCATTTCCCGGCGATCAGGTCGTCCCGTTCCAGTCTGTGAAGCGCGGGGTATAGCGTTCCCTCTTTGAAGCGGAAGTAGCCGCTGCTCCTGCTGTCCATCTCTTTAACGAGCTGATATCCGTACATTGCTTCCCCTACCAGGAGGGAAAGTAGGAGGGTCTCAGTGCTGCCTTTTAGTAGCTCTCTACGATACAAATCTCGCGCTACCTCCATCATTTGCCGCGACCTCCCGAATTATGTCTTATTGCCTATACGGAGTCAAGGCAGGGTCGGATTCGCCCGGGGCGCGAGATAATGTCCTGGAACAGTCTGGGCAGGCGAGGATGGCATAGCGACTACTCTGTTTCGCGCTAGTGCCCAGTAACGTAAAAAGCGATACGTAATATATATCCTTCCCATCCACCCTCGATATGTTTTCAAGGGGCTAAGCCCCTTTGGCGGGGGTCTGGTCCGCCTCTCCGTCGCGGTCCGAAGAATCGGACTCCTCCGATAGGAGATCGGTCCGTGGAGACGGACTCTCCGACTCTTCATAATGAATATCTTCGGAGTCCGCCACTGCGGACCGAT
>JADFKI010000216.1 GCA_022565015.1 Chloroflexota bacterium | reverse complement strand
ATTGTGAACAGGGACATATTTATCGTGTTCGTGCTGTGGGTCCTCTTTAGCGCCGTGGGACTCGCGGTTGTAACCCTGTTCAAGCCGTTTCCAGTGGCGGCCGCCGAGGAAGCGTATATCGTTGACGGGGCCTTTACGTTTCTCACTTACCTCGCCGTACCCATCTTCTCGCTTGTCATAGCCATGCTCGTGTACTCCGGCATTCGATTCCGGATAGGAGGAACACCGTCTGAAGACGGGCCTCCCATGCGGAGCAATCGCCCCTTCGTCGTGGCCTGGATAGTCGTCTCGACGATTCTGACCATAGTGGTCATCATTCACCCGGGTATCACGGGCCTGAACGAGATCCGAGCATCCGAGAGAAAACCGGCGGACATACTGGTCGAGGTTGAAGGTCAGAGGTTCGCATGGACCATCACATACCCTCAATACGGGGTTTTCAGCTCGAGAGAGCTTGTTCTGCCCGTGGACGAGCACGCTCGATTTAACGTGACCGTGTCGGAAAACTATCCTGCTGTGCTGCACTCCTTCTGGATACCCGCCTTTCGAATAAAGATAGATGCCGTGCCGGGTATGACGACCAGGGCAGCGGCCACTCCAACAATGACCGGGACCTTCGAGGAGGACGTAAATTTCCGTATCCAATGCGCGGAGATGTGTGGAAGAGGGCATAACGCGATGAGGCTCCCGGTGCGCATCGTCGAAAGAAGCGAGTTCGACTCATGGCTCGCAGAGCAGCGTCCCATACGCCAATAGGAGGCCGCAAAGGACCATGGCATTCATCGCAGCGCTTTCCTCCCTGGGAAGAGGGGCCTTAACCGCAACAATAGGCCTGGCTATAGGAGTCGGTTTCGGAATGGGAGTTGCCGCAATAACGGGCCGCCCTCCCGCTGAGATCGCGATCGCCATAGGATACGTCTTCGCGCTGTTCGGATGGCTGCTGGGCGTCGGTATGTGGGGCATATGGAGTCGGGAATGGTTTGGCCTGAAGCCCAGGTCTTGGCGGACAGAGGGGTGGCAGCGCTACTTTACGTTCTCGCTGGACCATAAGGTAATAGGCGTTCAGTACCTGACGACGTTCATGGTCCTATTCTTGCTTGCGGGGCTGCTCGCACTACTGCTTCGCCTCGAATTGATGAGTCCCGGCCAGGACTTCCTCGGGCCAAACGAGTTCAACACGGCCATGGGACTTCACGGAATCATAATGGTCGCCGTCGCCGTCGCCATCATCATGGGCGGCTTCGCCAACTATGTTCTGCCTATGATGATCGGCGCGGATGACGTCGCGTTTCCCAGGCTGAACGCGCTGAGCTACTGAATGGTGCCGCCGGTGGCAATACTTCTGATACTGTCTCCGGTCTTCGGGGGTTTCGACTCTGGCTGGATGGCCTATCCGCCACTGAGCGTCGTCAATGCCGACGGACAGCTGCTGTTCCTTCTGGCCTTCATAACCAACCTTTGGCCTATCTTCGATATTCGGCGGCCTGAACTTCATTACGACGATAATCACCCTGCGCGCGCCAGGCATGACGTGGGGCAGGCTGCCGATATTCGTCTGGTCGATACTGGCGGCATCCATAATCAGCCTTACCGCGACGCAGGTCGTGGCCTTCGGACTGCTGATGGTCGTGCTGGAGCGCGTCGGCGGGATGGTGTTCTTCAACGCCGCAGCCGGGGGCAAGCCTATCCTCTACGAGCACATATTCTGGTTCTACTCGCATCCCGCCGTTTACATCATGATACTCCCGGGGCTCGGCATAATGCTGGAGACACTCAGCCACTTCGCTCGCAAGCCCGTTTTTGCCTACAAGCTGGTGGTCGGCGCCTTCATGAGCATAGTCGTGTTCAGCTTCGTAGTCTGGGCACATCACCTGTTCACGAGCGGCATGGAGCAGTTCCTTCACATGCCGTTCATGATCATAACGGAGCTCATCTCGATTCCCACGGGCATTGTGTTCCTGTCTGCGCTGGGAACCCTGTGGATGGGCAAGCTGTGGCTAAGGACGCCGATGCTGTTCGCCATGGGGGTGGTGTTCAACTTTCTCATAGGCGGGTTGACGGGCATCTTCCTTGCCGACGTCGCGACGGATATCAACCTGCAGGACACCTACTTCGTCGTGGCCCATTTCCACTACACCATGATGGGCGGTGAGGTCTTCCTCATATTCGGTGCGCTTTACTACTGGTTCCCCAAGGTCACGGGCAGGATGTTCAATGAGGCTCTGGGCAAGCTCCATTTCTGGTGGATGTTTATCGCCTAAAACGTCACGTTCCTGGCCATGTTCTGGGTAGGCATACAGGGCATGAACCGACGCGTGGCCGACTATCCTGAGGCGATGGCCGGGGGAAATCTGCTAGTCAGCATCGCCTCGTTGGTGCTCGGGCTGAGCTTCGTCGTATTCGTTTACAACTTCGTCGTCTCGTGGGTCAGGGGGCCCGTGGCGGAGGCAAATCCGTGGCGGGCCAAAACCCTGGAGTGGCAGACATCGTCGCCTCCTCCGCTGGAGAACTTCGAGCAGCCCCCTGTTGTCACGGACGACCCGTATGGATATGGGGTTCCCGGATCGGTCCATGCCACCTTTAGGTTGGCCGAAGAAAGCGGGGACGATTAGACCGCTCCACAGCTAGATTTTCAACGGAGGTATCGCATTGAACGATTCGGGAAAGAGCGGAAAGACGCGCCTGGGGCTGAGGGTCATCGCGCTGTTGGCCGTATTGACGGCGATGGAATTCGCGGTCGCCATCTATATGAACACAGGCGCAAATCTACTCCTCGTCATATTCGCGTTGGTCAAGGCCTGGCTAATCGTGGAGTACTTCATGCACTTTACCCGCGCCTTCCGCAGCTCGCATGAGGAGAAATGAGAGACATGGCGACGATCTCAGGCGTACATCATGCCGTAGAAAGCAGGCTCGGGGCCGCTCGCGTTTCCATTAACCGCGTTGGCATCTGGATGTTCTTCCTCTCCGAGACGTTTCTCTTCGGCGTCCTGATTTCCACACGCTTTTACTTGCAGGGGGTCCAGAAGCCCGACGAGCTGAACCAGGTGTTGGGTCTAATGATCACGGCGGTCTTGCTTCTGAGCAGCCTTACCGCCTACAGGGCGGAGACGGCAGCGGCCAACGGCGACAACGCTCAGTTCAAGCGCAACATCATCGGCACGATACTCCTGGGTCTGGTCTTCATGGCCGGGGTCGGCTTCGAGTGGTTCGAAGGCTACCAACACTTCCCACCCTCCAACATCTTCGGGTCGATCTTCTTTACGACTACGGGCATTCACGCGACTCACGTGCTCACCGGCTTGATTCTGCTGGGCATCGTCTACTATCTCGGCAGGAAGCCGGGCAGATTCGGCAAGGGCAACTATTGGGGCGTAGAGGTCTCGGTCAAGTACTGGCACTTCGTGGACGTGGCATGGGTGTTCATCTACCCGACCCTCTATCTGGTCAAGTAGGGCCGTCCATCCAGGGGCGGTACTAACGTGCGGCATGGGAGCGGGCCTTGTGCTCGCTCCCATGTCTTTCCAGGGCCGCCACATTCTGCTAACATTCGCCGCGTCCGAGAAGAGCTACGAGTCCACTCCGTGCCAAGGTGATGAATGTGAGCAAGTACTACGACGACGCCATTATCCCCAGCGAGCTAAGGCGGACCTTCGACGTTTATGACAGAATCAAGGACCTGGGAGTCCAACTGGGGACCTTCGACGATAACGTGGTCTCCCTTGCGAACGCCGGTATCGCGGGTGTCGTTTTCCAGGAGAGCGGGCTGGTGTATCTCTCGGGCACGTCCGGGGGCACGCTGCCAATGAGCGACGATCCCGAAACGATCAAGCACGGCTTTCAGGGCGCTCAAGAGGCGGCCGATGTGCTGATCACGCGGCTGCACTGGGCGCTGTCCTGCGGCGGCGAGGGCGACCTCAACGACGTTCTCTACACCGTAAAGGCGCTGGGGATGGTCGTGACGCCGGGCGGAGGCGTGACAAGCGCCGGGCCTCCCGTCACCAACGGCTTTTCCTTCAGGTGGCAGTCGATATTCGGCGGCCCAAGGAGCTCGTACGCTGAAAACGGCGTCGACTCCGGCGGATTCGCAGGCATTCACGCCCGCAGCGCCATCGGCGGCTTCGACGGGAAATTCTCGATCGAGCCGGAGATCATCGTCGCGATTCCGCCGCAGCTTGCGCAGGACATCATTCGAAATCGAGGCTGGCTCTTTCCCCTGCCCCCGGTAATGCTGAACAAGGTGAAGGCCTCGCGCTGAACAATTCCCCCTTTTTCGCCATCAGCGTATTAACGCCGTTCAGAATATCGGCGTGCCAATATCTAGTGCAGATCGCGAGAGTGTGGGCGTAATGTCTGAAAGGCTGTACACGGGAAAGCGCGTTATGTACGGCGAGAACCCAGGTGTTGTCGTGGATGTGACACGGGGCGACGAGCGCCGCCCGCTATCCCCCAGGCTGGATCTCAACGAGCACTCGACAACACTGGAGTGGGGCTACGGCACGGGCGGCCCTGCGCAGCTCGCTCTTGCCATCCTGGCCGACGTTACCGGGAACGATGCCTACGCTGAGAGGCATTACCACTGGTTCAAGCTGGACGTGGTTTCAAGATTTGCCTGGGATGAATGGGGCCTGCGTGAGTCACAGATATGGGACTGGATCAACGAGCACCATCCTCTAGCCGCCTCGTAGGCTCGCCGTCGAACCTGCGAAGTCACGCATCCTCTGTCCCGTTTATACGCCGGAAACGCCTATATATTTATAGGTAGTTCCGGCATTGAATGCTCTCGCCGCGAGCCTGGATAGCCGAACACCCACCCGCAGTCAGGCATGACCGCATCAATCCTCGGCTGAAATCTTCCTTGCTTCCTTCATGAGTAACGCCCTGCCCGTCTCAGATAGCTCTTGGTATATCTGCACCAGGTGATGCTCATCATCGGACGGATGGTCCAGGGCGATTCGCCTCTTCTCGAGCAAGGCCTCAATCCGCTCTACGAAATTTTCGACATCAAAGGGCTTAATCAGAAAATCGTCCGCTTCATCCTGCTTTTTTTGAAGCACCGAGATTTCACTGGGTATTCCAGAAATCATCAGTATCGATGCATCCGACATTCTGCGGGCGGTCTGGCAGAAGGTATGCCCGTCCATTCCAGGCATCCAGACGTCAGAGACTATTATGTCTGGCTTGTAGTGTGGCATCATCTCAAGTGCGTCTTCGGCGCAAGGGGCCACCTCTGTTTCGTGTCCCGCTTCCTCTAAAACGTCCTTGAGCATTTCACGTATTGCAAGTTCATCGTCCACGATTAGGACTTTATTTGGCATTACTCCGACTCCCCGTCATCAGTGCTCATTCTTACCTTTTATAGGTTGGCAGGATTGGTTCGGACAAAACCTCTGCCCGCGAGTAGGCCCCCGCGCCGTAGTGCTCTCATGGCGGCCGGACGGCATATCGTGCCTGCGCCCCCTGCGTGCGTGTACTCGCTTACCAGCCAGTCAAGGCCCGCTGCGGGGGCGATCTTTTCATGGCCGGAGCGGCATTTATCCGCGGCAATAACGTGTGGGCAGGGAGAATCAGTCCGGACAATCGTGCATGTAGTTGACGACCTATCCACACCTTGCTAGACTCGGCCCATTACCCAGGAGATGAGCTATATGCCGAGCGAGCGTGTGCAGCGCCAAATAGACCGAATCCTTGATGACGCGGAAGAGGCGTTGGGAGTATACGATTGGGAAGCCGTAAGACGGCATGCCTTGGCGGTCCAGGCACTTGATCCCGACAACGAAGATGCTCAGACGTATCTTGAAGCTGCCGAGCGCTCCCTACCGGGCGGCACATCCGCTGATGACGGCGAGGAAGCATCGGCGACTTCACAGCCTGCATCCGCCCGGGTTGCGTCTCCTACCGACGTTTTTTCTTCAGACAGCACTCCCTCCTCCTTCGCCAACGGGCGCTATGTCGTCAAGCGCTTCCTGGGCGAGGGCGGCAAGAAGAAGGTTTTTTTAGCTCATGACGAATTGTTGGATAGGGACGTGGCATTTGCGCTCATCAAGACCGAGAGCCTGGACGAGGTCTCCCGCATCCGGATTTCCCGCGAGGCCCAGGCAATGGGCAGGCTCGGCTCGCATCCTCATATCGTCACCGTCTTCGACCTTGGCGAGATCGACTCGTCCGGCGTAGACCCGGTCGGCGGGCATCCTTCGACGGGCTCAGGACAGGCTACAAGACAGCCCTTCATGGTGACGGAGCTCATGGGCGGCGGCGACGTCGAAGGAATAGTCGAGGATGCGCCCGACCACAAGCTACCCCTGGAGCAGGCCATCCGCATCGCCGTGGAGACGTGTCGCGGCCTGGACTTCGCCCACTCCAAGGGCATCGTCCACCGCGACCTCAAGCCCGGCAATGTGTGGCTGACCTCGGACGGTGTGGCCAAGATAGGCGACTTCGGCCTGGCCG
>JADFKI010000215.1 GCA_022565015.1 Chloroflexota bacterium | reverse complement strand
GGTCAGAGCGCCCCTTTCCACGGCCCGGACTCAGGCCACTCCCACACCGGTTGCTCAAGACTCGCAGCGACAGACCGATGTGGCGAGTGACAGCCTCGGCGTGCCGGTCGACGATGCTTTCAGGGCCGTGCAGGAGCGCGGCACTTCGCTGGGCCAGTTTGCAGTCGTATTGGATGGGAGCTCCGATCTGACCGTGCTCCGTTCCGTGGAGGGCGGCGTAATCGTTGGAGAGGTAGCGGAGCAACGGCTTGGCCCTGAGCTGCTCGTAAAAAAGCATCTGTCGACCATCTCCTACGAGCCTTTTACGATGCGAATCGGCATGAACATGAGCAAGGGCTTCGCCGACTGGATAGAGGCGTCATTTGATGGCGAGCCGGCCTCTGAAAACGGCACGGTCATCGCGGCGAACTCGAATCTCCATTCCCTGTCTGAGCGGGAATTTCGGGATGCACTAATCTCGGAAGTCACATTTCCGACGCTGGATGCATCCAGCAGAGACCCGGCATTCTTAACGGTCAAATTGGAGCCGGGAAGGATTAACTACAAGAGCTCCGCCGGGGACCTTAACTTTGACAGCTCGTCTAGCTCTAAGAAATGGCTCGCCTCCAACTTTCGCGTCGAAATCGGCGACCTTCCAACGAGCAGGGTCAGCAAGATAGACTCCTTTACGTGGAAGCAGGCCATTGTCAAAGACGAAGTCGGACAATTTCGAGAGCCAACCCTTGAGCCAACAGCGATCGAGATGCCAAATATCACGCTGACGATTTCGACGGCGGATATACAACCCTGGCTCGATTGGCACAAGGATTTCGTTATCGACGGGAAGGCATCGGATGCCGACGAGCTAACCGGCGCGATAACTTTCCTGGGGCCAGACCTCGAGGAAGAGCTTGCCGTGATCGAGCTATCCAATATTGGAATGGTCAAGCTGTCGTTGGACCAGGCCGAGGCTAACAAAGAAAGCGTGGCGCGGTTCACCGTGGAGCTTTACGTGGAGGGCATGGGCTTCGAGTTTCTTGCGGACACGGTCAGCTCAACGAGCCTGAAGGTGACGAGCACCCCTGTGCCCGCAAGAGCGACGTCGGCCCCCGAAGTGCCGGTCACCGCGACGCCTGCACCCGCCCCCGTGGTAACTCCGAATATCATCGTGGTGCCAACGGCGGACACGAGTACCGATACCACCCCGAAAGTCCAGCTCCTTCCTCTGCCGGACATGGTAGGGCCCACGGTAACCGTCCAGTACAGTCTATTCGATTCAACATCCGACCTGGTCTCCGTCGACGTCGCCTTTTCCATCGATCAGGGCAGAACGTTCCGCAAGGCCTCCAGGGCCATAAGGGGCGAAGGCACATCCGGTCTATCATCCAGCCCCACCGGAGTGGGACACACGTTTTCGTGGAACGCCGGAGCCGACATAGCCTCGGAGCAGGCAAGCGAAGTATTGCTGCGAGTTGTGCCGTTCGACGGTGCCTCGAAGGGCCGGCCGGAAACCTCAGAGCCCTTTGAGTATCATGCGCTGCTGGACCAGGTATCCAGGCTCTGCAGAATCGGCAGCAAGGACTGGACCCTGTCTGCCAGGCTGTGGGACGGTCTGCGCACAAGCCTGAGTCGATGCCAGAACGATCTGTTGGAGCAGATCGAATCACTGTTGCAGGAGACCGAGCCCGACCTGGGAGCAACCTTGCTTAGCAAGATAAGCGTCCAGAGCAATTTCGACGTCTTGAATGGGATGCTCGACTCCGTCGACGCCGGCACCGTCAGGTTGCAGGAGATTTCAGGAGCCGTCGTAAGCAGGCGGGTCTCGATCAGCGACCTGAACGAGTCCCTCAGAATCCAGGAGTCCCTAATAGATGAGCTAGACGCCAGGTTGAGCTCCATCGGAGACGACGCTCAGCTTGCCAACATCGATCTGCAAAACAGCCTGCAGAAGCAGCAGCAGATTCTTCAGACCATTTCAAATGTGTCCAAGATGCTGCACGACACCGCCATGGCCGTCATACGAAAGATCGGGTAGACGCTACGAGCCGCCTGTCTGGTCTCGTACGGGGCTCACTGGAATATATTCGAGCGGGAAATTCAGGCTCAGAGCCTCACGAAGGCATGGATCGCTATCCGGCTGATAGACGTCCATTGGTCAGAAATGTGCAAGAGGGCCCGACCATTACCGTCGGGCTTTATTGCGCCCGGCTACCCTCGATGGATACTCGAAAGTCGCTTGTGGACGTGGACTGGAGTGGGGCGTTGCGTTAGTCTGAAACCACGAGGGCAATGCCGGCGATTTCTCTGGGCTAGCGAAAGTAGTCTAATGCAACACGTGCCGGCCTATCGAGTTGCCTAAAAGGTGTCCCACTAAACCCGAGGGAATGACGTGGACTACCAGACCAGAAAATTTCGCGTAATCGGCAGAAATACGCCCAAGGTAGACGGCGTCGAGAAGGTCACCGGGCGCTCGCGTTTCGGCTCGGACGTCAGGTTGCCCGGCACGCTCGTCGCCAGGGTGTTGCGCAGCCCACATGCCCATGCACGCATCAAGCGCATCGACACCTCCAGGGCGGAGGCCCTGCCGGGAGTAGCCGCCGTCATAACCAGCAGTGATTTTCCAGAGCTGACCACGGGTGAGCGGTCTCCGTATGGCGTGGTCGGCGAGCGGGAGCGCTACCTTAGCCAGGAGGTCATGGCAAGAGGCAAGGCGCTGTTCCACGGGCACGCCGTGGCGGCGGTCGCAGCCAGGTCGTCGGCTATCGCCGAGCAAGCGCTTGCTCTCATTGACGTCGAGTACGAGGTGCTGCCCCACATCATGGACCCGGTGGAGGCGATGGGACCCGGCGCGACCCTGCTTCACGAAGAGCTGTATACACAGGCATCGGGCGAGAGGTCTTCGACGCCCAGCAACGTTGCCGAGCATCTTGTCTATAGTCGCGGCGATGTCGAGCAAGGGCTTGCCCGGGCGGATACCGTAATCGAGCGCAGCTTCAGGACGCAGGTGGTCCATCACGGCTACGTGGAGCCGGACTCGGAGACGGCCTTCGTGCACAGCGACGGCAACGTAGAGGTCTGGGCCAATACGCAGTCCACCTACGGTCAACGCCACGACCTGTCGGCGATACTGGGTATTCCACTCAGCAAGATCAAGGTCGTTCCCACCGAGGTAGGCGGTGGGTTCGGCGGGAAGGAATCGGTAAGGGTATCGGCCATATGCGTGGTGCTGTCGCGCAAGGCCGGTCTGCCGGTCCGCTTGAGCCTGACGCGAGAAGAAGTATTCAGGGCAACCGGCCCTGGAAACGCCATCGTAGCGACGGTCAAGGTCGGCGCCAAGAGCGACGGTACGATAGTCGCCATACAGGCCAGGCTGCTCTACGACGCGGGTGCATTTCCGGGCGCGCCGCTGCGTTCCGCCATACGCAGGGTCTTTTCTCACTACCGCACTCCCAACATGAGAATCGACGCCTACGACGTCGTCACGAACAAGCCCCACGGCGCGGCCTATCGCGCTCCGGGCGCAACGCCAACGAATTTCGCCCTGGAGTCGGTCATCGACGAGCTCGGCGAATCCCTTGGATTTGACCCCATCGAATTCAGACTGAAAAACGTCTCGGTTGACGGCGACCCCATGCCCGACGGCGTGCGGCTTCCCACCGTCAGCTTCAAGGAAGTGCTCTCGAAGGTCCGGGGACATTCCTGTTGGACGAGCAAGCTGGAAGGCCCGAATAGGGGTCGCGGCATAGCGTTGGGCATGTGGACCATGCCCGGCGGCACGACGAGCTGTCACATCACCCTCAGCGGCGACGGCTCCGCAACGCTGGTCCTGGCCGCAGTCGACCTCTCCGCGACCCGAACGAGCCTTGCCATGATCGCGGCCGAGGCGCTCGATATCGACCTGTCCGACGTACGCGTGGTCGTCGGCGATACCGACATGGCCGCGCATTCCGACGCCAGCGCCGGGGACAGGATCACGTACGTGGCAAGCAAGGCCGTCCTGATGGCGGCGCAAGACCTCATCGGCCACCTCAAGAAGCGCGTCGCTGAGGAGTTCGGTCTGGAGCCTGGAAACGTTCAATATGCTAAAAAACGCTTCTGGGTTGAGGGCGCGCCAGAGATGCAGATCAGCCTGGCCGATCTGGCCCTGAGGTCTGTGCGAGGCGAGGGCGGCGCGCTCATGGGGTACGGCAGTGTAAGCGAGACTTTTTCCGACACCGCGATAGCCCCCAATGCGGCGGCGCACGTCGTGGATGTCGAGGTGGACCCGGAGACAGGGAAGGTAGAGGTCCTCCGCTACACGACGTTTCAAGATATCGGCACCGCCGTCAACCCGGTCCAGGTCGAGGGACAGATGCAGGGAGGCGCGGCCCAGGGAATCGGTTGGGCGCTTTCCGAGGAGTACCAGTTCGACGACGACGGCGCCATGACCAACCCGACGCTGCTGGACTATCGGTTGCAGACCGCCGCAGACCTGCCGTTCATCGACGCCAACATCATCGAGGCGCCGTCTCCGGACCATCCGCTGGGGATCAGGGCCGTCGGCCAGGTGCCCATCGTGCCGCCCGCGGCCGCCCTGGCCAACGCCATATACCGTGCCACCGGCGTCCGTCTCTCTCGCTTGCCCATGAATCCTGAGCGTGTATACTGGGCTCTAGTCGAGGCCAAGAAGAGCTCCGAATAGCTTCCAGGTTCCACATGGTACGGCCTCGGCGGATCGAGAGGTCTACTATGGATGTTACGGGCAAGATAGCACTGGTGACGGGCGGAGGCCGAGGAATCGGTCGGGGAATCGGCCTGGTTCTCGCGAGAAACGGGGCCGATGTCGTCGTCGCTGATCTTAATGCCGAAAACGCCGAGGCCGTAGCCAACGAGATCAGGGCGCTGGGCCGCGAATCCATGTCTGTTGCGCTCGATGTGACGGATTCCGACTCCACCGAATCAGGCGTCAGGCAGGCCCTGGAACGGTTCGGCCGAATAGATATTCTGGTCAACAACGCCGGTACGATCGGCGCGCCGGGGTGGGAAGCCAGAGAGACACCCAGCGAGCAGGACTGGGACTTCATTTTCGAGGTCAACGTCAAGGGCATCGTCAAGGTCACGGCGGCCGTGGCTCCTCACATGAAGGAGCGCGCCTACGGCAAGATAATCAACCTGGCCTCCATTGCAGGACGATTGGGCACGGACCGGAACCCGCCCTACAACGTCTCCAAGGCGGGTGTGATCAGCCTCACGCAGTCGCAGGCCTTCGAGCTCGCGCCGTACAACATCAACGTAAACGCCATCTGCCCCGGCCTGCTGTGGACGCCAATGTGGGAGCGCGTCGCGTCCAGGACGGCGACGTCACCCAACCCGGAAGGCAGGTCCACGAGAGAGGTCTTCGAGGGCTACGTCAAGGAGAACACGCCGCTGGGACGCGAGCAGACTCCGGAGGACATAGGCAATCTTGCCGCCTTTCTGGCGTCGGACTACTCCTTGAACATCACCGGGCAGGCCATCAACGTGAGCGGCGGCTTCTTCATGAATTGATGTTACCCACAGTAGTGCTTATGAGGCGCCTGACATCGAAAGGCAGGTGTGCGAAAAGGAGTCGACGATGAAACTGGAATATCTGATGGAATACACCATTAACTTGGCTTTTCCACCCGCCGACACCCCGGTTGGGCCTCTTGGCACCCGCCGGATACATACTTTCACGGGCGGTAGCTTTGAAGGCCCAGAATTGAAAGGCAAGATATTGCCTTCAGGTGGTGACTGGTTGCTGAGAAGCGCAGATGGCGTTGGTCGTGTGGATTATCGCGCGACTCTTGAGACGGATGACGGAGCGCAGATTTACTTGCAGCTATACGGAATAGTCAGAGGAGATCCGAGTCGTCCCGCGCGCCCGGAAGGTGAGCCCGCAGAGTATGGCGACCGTTACTATATGGTCACCCCGAGGTTTGAGACTGGCCACGAGCGGTACGGATGGCTCAACGGTCTTGTATGCGTTGGGGAGGGCAAGCCGGTATCAGGAGGTGTGTCACATCGCGTTTTCGCATTGGTTAACGATTGACGCGCTCCCGGTGATCGTCTATTCGGAAATCTGCGCGGGTCTCCCATGAATAGAATAATCTGAGGCTAGAGTTGATTCCGAACCAGGCAATTCGAAGAGGCCAAGAAATGAAGATCGGGTACCAGGTCGGACAGGTCGTACTAAGGGACAGCATAGACCTCCAACAGCAGTGGCAGGACCATCTGGGCCAGTTTCGGGCGGCGCGGGACGCCGGCTTCGACATGTACTGCTGGGCGCACCACTATCTGATCGATCCCTTCCAGCACTTCCAGCCCCTGCCCGTCCTCGCGCGCCTCGCGGCCGAGCCCGGCGATATGCAGCTGGTGACGTCGGTACTGTTGCTGCCGCTTCTCAATCCGGTCGACATTGCCGAGCAGGTCGCTACCCTCGACCATATCGCCGAGGGCCGTCTCGTCCTTGGCCTGGGACTCGGGTACCGGGTCGAGGAGAACGAGGCCTTCGGCACGCAGCTCTCGGAACGCGCCGGGCGCAATACCGAGGCGCTGAACCTCATGATTCGACTCTGGACCGAGGAGCAGGTCGATCATCACGGCCGCTACTTCCACGTGT
>JADFKI010000214.1 GCA_022565015.1 Chloroflexota bacterium | reverse complement strand
GTTGGGTCGCCGATAGGGAGGGCACGCCGATAATGGAGGAGTCGCCCGTCAGAGAGCGCGGGCAGTAATTCCAGCTCCCGCTGGGAGGCACCAGGGAGGGGGGCTCCCACAAGGGCTACGGCTTCGCATTGATGACCGAGATATTGGGCACCATGCTCTCGGGCGTGCTTCCTACGATGCTCGACCCCAGCGGCGGCTCCAAGCACTCCTTCGTCGCGTACAACATCGCCGCCTTCACCGACGTCGACGACTTCAAGGAGAAGATGGACCGCATGCTGAAGATGTTGCGGGAGACGAAGCCTGCGCCCGGCTTCGACCGGGTGCTGTATCCCGGCCTCTCGGAATACGAGGAGGAGCAGGACCGTCGCGCCAACGGCATACCGTTGCACAAAGAGGTCATAGAGTGGTTCGACGACATCACCAGCGAGCTGTCCATCCCCAGGCTGAGGACGCTTTAGGCGAAGACCTTCGCTTCGGTGGCGCGCTTGTAGCGAGGCCTAGGACTGGTTTGGCTTCTTCAGCGAGTCCAGGTCTTCGGCGACGACGATGCCGTACTTCTCGAAGAGCAGGTAGTGGGCCTGGGCCGCCGTCATGATCGCGCCCTTCAGGCTCGCCTTGTCCAGCTGCGACTCGGAAATGTAGGCTCCCCTCAGATCGGCCCCGTCCAGGACCGTCTCCTCGCTGAGAATCGAGCTATGCAGGCGACAGCCGTCGAACTCCGTTCCCGTGAAATCGCAGCCCGACAGGTCGGCCTCGGAGAAGTCCACGCCCACCAGCTTCTTGTTTCTGAACTTCTTGAAGCGCAACGTCGCCATGCTGAAGTCGACGTTGTCCACCTTGGCGGAATCGAGCTCGGTGCGCGAGAAGTCTACGCCTCGCAGCCTGGAGCCCTCGAAGTCGGTTGCGAAGAGGTTGGCGCCGTCGAAGTTGCAGAGCGAGAGCTCGCATTTGAATAGCCGGGCAAGGTTGAGCTTGGAGTTCCGAAACGTCGCCGAGGTAAAGTTCGAGCTGCTAATCTGGGCCTCCTTGATATCGGCCCTATCGAAGCACGCCCTCTGCAGGTCTGAATCGACGATTCGCAGGCCCACGCAGGTAAGGTTCAAGAAATCGACATTCTTCAGGGAGCAGTCCACGAGGCTCATCTCTTCGGCGTCGAAGCCGGCCAGCTCCGCATTATCGAAATTACAGTTGCGAAACTCGGTGCCGCTCTTCATCAGGTCAAAGAGCTGGTCCGAGCTGGATATTGTCAGGCCTTCGTGTATCGTCATGCGTTTCCAGGGCTGCGCCGTACAGCCGATTCTACGCCTTGATGCCCTTGCCGGGGGTGGCTCCCTCGTTGAGCTTGCCCTCGCTCACGACGGGCACCCCGTTGACGATGACGTGGGTCATGCCTCGCGGGGGAAGCGTCGGCTGCTCGTACGTGGATGTGTCGATAATGACATCGGGGTCGAATACGGCGATATCGGCGTCCGCGCCCTCTCGAATTCGGCCCTTACTCTTGAATGCCGGGGCACGGGTCTCCAAACGCCGTGCCGGCATGAGGGTCATCTTGCGTATGGCGTCCATCAGGGACAGGTCGTTGGATTCTCGAACGTATCTACCCAGCACGAGCGAAAAGGTCCCAGATGTCCGTGGATGGCCTTTTCCGTCCTTCATGATGCCGTCGGTGGCGATTATGGTGAGCGGGCTTATCACGGCGGCGCGGACGGCTTCGGGCGGAGTCGAGTGGGCGATGACCCATCCCCCGGTCTCGCGTCGCTCGGCGAATGTCGACGCGTTAAGAAACTCCCCGGTCTCCGGCCACTGCAGCGAGTCGTAGTCGATGCCGTAGTTTTCCTGCCAGCCCTCGTCGAACAACGCCGATTCGATGCGCGTCATGCCCGCCGTATATGGGTAGCACTCGGTCGTGACGTCCAGGCCGTGCTCCGCGGCCCCCGCGATCATCTCCAGAAGCCTTTCGGTCGCCCGCATACCCGTGCTCTGGATGTGCACGACGTGCAAAGCAGCCCCGGTAATTGCTGTGGCTGCGACGACCTCTTCCAAGGCCTCGATGGCGCTCATGGGCTCTCTGTGGCCTTTGCCTCGGAGATGCACGTGACAGGACGCGCCGTACTCACTGGCGATGCGGAAAATCTCCACGATTTCCCAGCGGGAGGCTGCTTTCGTGTAGTCGATGCCAAGTCCGACCGCAAGGGCGCCGCGCTCCAGGCCCCTTCCGACGATACCCTTGATGTCGGTGATCTCGTCGTCGGTGGCGGCACGATGCGCTGCGTCGCCGGTCGGCAGGAACACGCCGGGGTCGTTCATCACGCGCATGCGTGCGGGTATGTGGCCGACGCCGGCCCCGAAGTTTATTGCTGCGTTGCCCTCCCGTTCCCCGTACCACTCGTCGATGTCCCCGACGCCTACCTCCAGCTCCAGAGCCGTCGTGACGCCGTCACGAACCTGCATCTCGTAGTTTTCTACGTCCTGCCCGTGGGAGTGAAGGTCTATGAAGCCGGGTGCGACGACTTGCCCGGTCGCCTCTATAACTTCCCGGCCCTGGACCGACGCTTCGGTGACGGCCATAATCTTGCCGTCCGATATGCCGAGGTTGCGAAGGGCGTCCAGGCCGGACTCGGGGTCGATCACCCTGCCGCCATTGATTGCTAATTCATATATCTGTTCAGTGCTCAATTTCCCACCGTCTCATCGAGGAATGCTCGAAGATGAGGTTATCCTGTTGATCGGGCTTCGACAAGCCTTCTGCCGGCGACGAGTTCAACGGACCCTCGCGGCCTTCAAATCCTCCGCTGAAGCAGCTTCGCGATCGGAGCATACTCATAAGTCTGCTCCAAGCGCCGGACATCGATTTCGCCTCGGAGCGCGGAGACACGATATGCGTGGGCGCCAGGCTGAGAGGTCACGAGACGGTATTCGCCGTCGACGACTTCCAGCGCACAGCCGTTGTCTATCGCTATCCCCACCTCCGGTGCTTGGCGACCATCCGATGAAAGTCCTCTTCCCTGCCCTCCGCATGATAATGCGCGACGCCCAGGGCATTAATCAGGCCCATGCCCTTCACTCGAACGTAGCGCCAGTCCTCCCGACCATAGAAGGACATGGAGTCGCTGTGGCCGTACTTGAACCAGCAGATTGCCCCGGCACTGAGACCTGCGAGGACGATGCCCCTGTCATGTGCGGTCCGGAGAATCTTGTCTACGCCGAGCCTTCGCCAACGGCGCATTAGCTTCAAGGTGTTGCCGCCGCTCACGTATATAAGGTCCGACGAAAGTATCTTATCCTCCAACTCTTTCCCTGAGGGGTTTACTCCCAGAAGGTTTAGCACGTCCGTGTAGCAGCCCAGCTCTCCACCGTATACGTCCTGAAAGACCTCGTAGCGCTCGGGATTGTCGTAGCTTGCGGTGGGTATGAACAGCGCACGAGGCCGTCGCGAGCCGGTCAGGCGCACGACCTCTCGATCGATGGCCAATGTCTCGCGCTCCTCCATGGAGCCGCCGCCAATGGCGACTATCTTGCCCATTCTTTCCTTCCTCCGGTCTTCAGGCGACTAGATACTACACGCCAAAGCAGAGTTTATGCCAGTTCCCTCTACACCGGAGCACCTCTCTGCTGAAACTCTGGGACCTTTTAGCCACTTGGTTAATCCGGCTCGCGGCCTGGGTTCAAGGTCAGCCTGTCCAGGTCTCGCGTCGTCACGAAGGGGGCGTAGCCTCTGCTTCTCGACGAATCGTATGCGTCGTCAACATTTGAATCTCCGTTGATTGTCATCTGTACCTCCCTAGCGGTCACCGATAGGTAACACCATTCATCTGGCACCGGTCCCTCGGTCCCTAAATTCAGCTCATATTTGAGTCTATCGGTGCTTGCCATCGAGTTGAAATGTAAGCTTGGAGGCCGGGACATAAGTCTGTCAATCTTGGAGATTTGCACTTGAAGTAGACGATACTGCCGAGCGGGCGATGGAATACCACTCTCGGTGACCATTGACGACATTGGCGAGCGGTCATATAGTCTGCGCTACTATCAGTTCTATCAGTGTGCCGGCAAAAATGAATTACGAGTCACGGAGAGTCTAATGTCCGAAGCAATCCTACCAACAGGGGGCGTCAAGAATGTGGGTTCCCTGATCCGGTCGATGGTAGCCACGTTGCGCGGTTACTGGAAACAGGCGAATGGTTACCAAAAATTACTATATGTCATCGGCGCCCTGTTGTTGGCCAGCGGCCTTTTCCATACAGGCGTGCTCATAGTAACGGATGGCTCGTTGGTGGGTCCAGTCTCCTGGCGCAAGCCGATCGTATTTGGATTATCCGCCGAGGTAACCCTCATAACTGTGGGCTGGATCATGACCTTTCTGCCAAGGCATCGGATTAGGGGCTGGTTACTGTCAGGTGCACTCGGAATTTCATTCCTGGTAGAGGTCTTCTTGATAGACATGCAGCAGTGGCGCGGCGTGCCTTCTCACTTCAACTTTAGTACGCCCTTTGACACGGCTGTCTTCAGTGTAATGGGCGTCTTGATCGTGCTAATTGAGATCGTAATCATTGTCGTAGCGGTGTGGGCCTTCTTCCCCTTAAAGACTCCTCTTAGCCTCACATGGGCCATCCGGATCGGCATGCTGCTGCTGGTTGTCGGCCAGATTTTTGGAAACCTGATCATTCAAAACGGTGTCCCAAAGGTCACCGACCCTCAGACCGGCGAGTTCATTTACGAGGCGGTCAAGTCCGCCTACATCTTCGGCGAAGCCGGGTCGATAAAGGTGCCCCACTCTCTTACCCTGCATGCCGTGCAGGTATTGCCGGTGCTGGCCTTCCTGCTGCTCTTCACCAACTGGAGCGAAAGCCGGCGGCTCACCGCCGTCATCGTGGCCGCGGCGGGCTTCACCGGGCTGGTGGCCGTCAGCTCCATTCAAACCTTCAGCGGGCTGGCACTGTTCGATATGAGACTGCTGGTGAGACTGGGGTTCGGGATTAGCGCGGTCTGCCTGATAGTCGCCTATCCTGCCCTTGCCCTGGGCTTCAGCGTGGTAGTACTGCGCCAGGTCATTGAGATTGTCCTTGAGATGTCCGGCAACGATCGCGTTTTGTTCACGCGGATTGCGCCGCCAGAATTCGCTGTCCATGCCATAGCGCCCGACAAAGTCTTTCTTTGCTTCAAGTAATTTGTCCAGTATGGATGATGTTATTTTATCATTGTAAACAGCTGCAGTTGATTGAACATTTGAATCCCCATAATGTTCTAGTGCAGCAAATATTAATGAGTAGTAAGTGACCTCTGTACAACAAATGCAAATAGCTTTATATAGGTTTTCGAATTCATTTATAGGCATATATTTTGAAAATTGTTGTTCATATAGTCCACACAAGCCGACTGCTGTCAGTAATGAAAAAGTATAGTGGATCACAAGATTTGTAAAACGCTCTGATTCGTTTGTGTCTTGAATATCAGAATATTTAATGCTCAGCAAATAATCTCTTCCATCAGAATTATCAAAAGTTAGTAAAAAATTGTTTGAAGTAACTTTTTCGATATTATCTAAAATTGCTACTCTACATTCATGAGCTTGTGCTTCACGAGAGTTTGCATCCGATATTTTCTTTAATGCGGGACTTAATTCAAGTTGCTATTGCCAAAACCAATCCTTGGTTTCACCTGACTTGGAAAGCTTAGCTAGTGCGTTTGAAAGTGGTTCTATTTTACGTCCATATTCAGCATGCTCAACACATATTCTATTAATGTCTGTAAAAGATAATCTCCTTTTTAGACGCACAATAAGATCTTTCCATAAAATCATGGTGTCCCACTCCAAAATGACGATTGCTCAAATAAAATAGTTAGTAAGAAATTTACATAATTGGTTGCCTACTCAATACTGATTGTTCCTTTGCACCTTGGAAATGAGGAACACCCATAAAATTTATGTCCATCACTTCTGCGTGTCCGTTTGACCATGTGAGAACCACATCTTGGGCAGAGCACACCATAATTAATATTTTTTTTAGCTTCTATTATTGCTAGTGCTTTTTCTTTTGCCTGTTCATATCTGCAAGTTTTACAATGAACACTATAACCACTTTTCAAACTACTATCTTCAAATTGGTCTATTGGCCTGAGTTTTCCACATTTTTGACACCTTCTTTCTTCCGTATCAAACCTGTGCTTTATCTTCTTAGATTTCCCTGAATTCTTACATTGGATGCAGATATTTCCAACACCAGATTTCAGTCTGTGGTCCTTAAATGCACTAATAGATTTAACTTCACCACAGTTAGGGCATTCCTTCATATCCCCTTCGCCTAGCGCTACAACATTTGAATGAATATCCCTGATTACTTTATTTATGTATTTAGTGACTTTTTTTTTACGATTTCTTCTAGCGTTGGCAGGTCATTAATTCCAAAATATTTGTCTTTTAAACCAAAATCAGGTTCTATATCAATAGTAAAACAAATAGTCTTATCCATTTACTCCTGTTTGTAGGGCTTAAATTTTAATTTAATATAATCAAAACTTGATTTTTTTAGAAAAAATTTTCACTTTAATATAACGTATTAAGTTCATATTATTTTGTCAAATTAGAGTCTTAGTACTAATCGTTAGAGACCGGTAAAAC
>JADFKI010000213.1 GCA_022565015.1 Chloroflexota bacterium | reverse complement strand
ACTAAGCACTAGGTCGTGCTGACCGCCCTGCGGGAACCTGCGTAATCATCTAATCAGACGAGGAGATCGAAGAGCCAAAAATGACCAGGGGGATGCGCATCTCGTCCGGGGTGAGGCCCGAGTGGTGTGAGACCATCGCGGCGGCCTTGCCGTCGCGGTCGCCCTCGGGGTAGTAGAACGCCGCCTCGCCCAGGGACAGGGCCACGTGAGAGCCGATGCGCGCACGAGTTTCGATCGACATCGGACCCGGGCCCAACAGCTCGATCTCTGCGGCCTCCTCCACGGTTATCAGCGCGAAGGCATCGCCCGCGGCATCGCCAAAGAGCTCTGTGAATCGGCCCACACGGTCCCGGCGCACGTCGAAATACATCACCCGGCGGTCGCCCGACGGCGGGTGCCTCAAGCACTTTATCAGCTCATCAGACGGATCCATCCGATATATCAGATGCTTACGGCAGTCCAGAAGGCCGTGGTCGGCGGTCATGACGAGACGCGCATCGTCCGGCAGGCGCTCGGCGAGGTCCCACACGAGGCTGTCCGCCTCCATTGCCCGGGCGCGGGTCCTGGCGTGGTCCGCACCGAGCTCGTGGGCTGTCGAGTCCACGAATGAGATGTACAGAGCGGTAAACGTATGGTCCTCGGCCCCGTTTACCCTCTCCGATATGTCCTTCACCACGACCGAAGCCTTCTCGTATCCCGCCCGCCGCATATCGCCCGCATAGTACGTCGAGTACGGGGTGTCCCAGATGGAATGAGGCAGCAGGTACAGGCCGTCCCAGGCGGTCCGGCCCAGCAGCGACGGCTCGGGGTAGGCTGCCTCGGTGGACACACCCAGGTCGCCGAGTCCGGCCTCGTCTGAGCGCCTCTCGAACCTGATGATGGTGCTCACGTCTCGAAGGGCCGGCAGGTACGTGTGCCAACCTACGATCGCGTGCTGCGACGGCCAGAGCCCCGTGGCCAGCGACGTCAGCGCCGCCGGAGTCGTGGACGGGAAGACCGTAAGCAGCTCGGAGGCGAGGTGTTCTCGAAAGAAGCTGTCGCCGGGCATTCTTTCAAGGAGATTCATGCCGAGTCCGTCGACCACCACGAGCACGATGTGGTCGGGGGACCCGATTAGACCACGTATGCGTTCGGCGTTCGAGCTTAAGCGGGCGGGAGCCGCCCCTATCAGCGAGGCGAGGGCGTTCGCCAGGTCCACGATGGAAGGCGTCGCCTCGTCGGGAATCTTCAGCGTTCCCGTCGCCAGGGCGTGCATTAACCGTGCCAGGTCTGTCATCTCATGATTCATTCCTTGGGGGACTCGAGGTGAGTATATCCCCGTCGAGTCCCCCATTCAACGACGGGGGGACGCTATCCGGCGTGCGGGAGCCCAGCGAACATACCGTGTCGGCCGGCGTCTCCAACGAGACGTCGCCGGCATTCGGACCTGGCATGTTACGCCTGTAGACATGCGACTGCTATTTCGATACAATGGCACATGCAACTATTTGCAGGAGCGAATCATGAGCTGCGAGCAGGCTACCGCGCAGGCCCTCAGGGAGTCCGGGCATCGCCTGACACCCCAGAGGCTGATGATCCTATCGGCCATACGGCACGCCGATGGACACATGACCGCCTCGGAGATCCTGGAGCAAGTCAAGGAGTCGTACCCCTACCTGGACACGTCCACCGTGTACAGGACTTTGGCCGTCCTGAAGCGGATGCGCCTCGTATCGGAGACCAGGATGGGCGCGGGAGAGTACAGGTATGAGTGGATCGACCACGTGCGCCACCACCACCTGATCTGCCGCATCTGCGACCGCGTGATCGTACTGGACCACAAGTACCTGGAGGACCTGGGTACGGAGGTCCTGGACGACTACGGCTTCAACGCCGATATCGACCACATAGCCCTATTTGGGCTGTGCCACGAGTGCCAGACCGAACACTAGGCCCTTTCGGTCATTATCGAGTGCGACCGGGCCAGATGGATTGAATTCGGATTTCACGTAAATTGGCTAAGAAATATCCATGAAACGCTCCACACTCAAAATGGAGGCTCTGGTCGCGGTGCTGGCCGTCATAGCTGCCATAGGCGCCGCCTGCGCCACGGATAGCGGACCTGCCTCCACGGCGATCTTGACCGCCACCGACGTCGGCCTCAGAGTCGTCACCACGGTATCACCTATAACCAGCCTGGCCGAGAACATAGGGGGAACTCGAATAGCTCTCCAGGGCATCATCCCCGAGGGCACCAACTCCCACACCTTCGAGCCGGTGCCGTCAGTAGCCAGACTGCTTTCCCAGGCGGACATTTTCATCCTTAACGGGCTATTTCTCGAAGAGCCTTCGCTGCAGCTGGCCAAGGCCAACATGAAGCAAGACGCCGTAATCCTTTCGCTGGGGGACAGGGCGATAGCCCCCGATGAGTGGATCTACGACTTCTCGTTCCCAGAGTCGGGCGGCAGCCCCAATCCGCACCTGTGGACCGACCCGATTCTGGCCCTGAAGTATGCGGAGCTGATCCGCGACGAGTTCATCAGGCTGGACCCCGACAACTCTGACTATTTCGCCGAGAATTTTTCCAGCCTCAGGGCTCGCATCGAAGATCTGGACGAACGAATTAGAGCGGCGATCGCAACTATTCCCGAAGGCAACCGAAAGCTTCTCACATACCACGACTCCTTTCCGCATTTCGGCACCAGGTACGGCATGGAGATCATCGGCGCCGTTCAGCCGTCGGACTTTACCGAGCTCTCGGCACGCGACGTGGCCAATCTCATAGACCAGGTGAGAGACGAGGGCGTTCCCGCGATATTCGGCTCCGAGGTATTTCCGAGCCCCGTCATGGAGCAGGTAGCAAAGGAGAGCGGAGCGCGGTACATCGACGAGCTTCGAGACGACGACCTGCCCGGACTGCCCGGCGACCCTCGCCACACGTACCTTGGCCTCATGGTCACAAACATGGAGATCATGATACCGGCGCTGGGCGGTAGCGTCCGGGCCTTAGAGGGGTTCGACACGGGAAACGTATTTGAAGGCGAGAGCCGCGCTAAGTACCCACAGTAGGACGGGCAGATGCTGCACTCACAGCCACACCAGTTCGAGGACGAGCTACCCGCCGTGGAGCTCAGGGACGTCACCTGCGGCTACGATGGCAAACCGGTGCTGCAAGGCGCCAGCCTTCGCATAATGAGGGGCGATTTCATAGGTCTGCTCGGTCCCAGCGGCTCGGGCAAGACGACTCTCCTTCGGAGCATACTGGGGGCCGTGGACATCCTGAGCGGCGAAATCCTCGTCGACGGCGAGCCCATAAAAAGGCGCCGGCCACGCATCGGGTACGTTCCACAGCTGGAGACCATCGACTGGAACTTTCCCGTCACCGTCGAGCAGGTGGTCATGATGGGATGCACGTCGGCCAACCCGCTGTTTCCCTGGTTTCGTAAGAGTGAGAGGGACCGGGCTTACGAAATAATAGAGCGCCTCGGCATCGCCGACCTGAGGGGCCGGCACATCAGGGAGCTTTCCGGGGGTCAGCAGCAACGTGCCTTCCTGGCCAGGGCGCTGGTCAGCAGTCCCAGGCTACTCTTGTTGGACGAGCCTACGAGCGGCGTCGACATCAAGACACGTGACGAGGTGATGCACCTCCTGGACGAGCTGAATCACCAGGACATTACCATCGTCATGACGACCCATGAGATCAACGCCGTGGCCGCCCACCTCCCCTGGATCGTATGCCTGAACGGCCACATCGTGGCGGAGGGACCGCCAAGCGAGATATTTACGCCCGAGATCTTGAAGAAGACCTATAACGCGGACATTCACGTTACCGAATACGAGGGCATGAAGCTGGTCGCGGAGTCGCCCCACGTGTTCGGCAGGAACGATAGGGGCGCCGGCGCGGCCAAGGCGGCGCACCACGAGGGGCACCGCCATGCTTGAGCCGCTCCAGTACGAGTTCTTCGTCAGAGGCCTCATCGTCGCCACGCTGGTCGGAGGGCTGTGCGGCCTCATCGGCGTGTACATAGTGCTGCGCCGGATGGCCTACATAGGCCACGGGCTGTCCCATGCCGTCTTTGGCGGCGCCGTCGTCAGCTTCGTCATGTCCATCAACTTCTTTATCGGCGCGAGCCTCTGGGGCTTTCTCTCCGCGGTGCTCATCAATCTCACTACGCGGAAACGAAGCATCAACGCGGACGCCGCCATCGGAATCATCACGACCGCAAGCTTCGCCCTGGGAATAGCCCTCATAAGCCGCTTCAAGGGCTTTACGCTCAGCTTCGAGGCCGCGCTGTTCGGAAATATCTTGGGCGTCAGCGAGACGGACCTGATCGCCATAGTCATCGTCGCGGCCTTCACCACCGCGGTGGTCTTCGTGGGATACAAGTACTTTCTGTTCTCGACCTTCGAGCCGGACGTCGCCAGGTTCTACGGAGTGCCAACGGGCTGGATGGACACCCTCTTCTCGCTTATACTCGCCGCCACCATCGTGGTGTCCATGCAGATCCTGGGCGTGACGCTTCTCGCGTCGGCCATAGTCATTCCGCCGGTCATCGCACGCTTGCTCACGAACAGCTTCAGCAAGATGATGCTCCTGTCCCCTGTCATCGGGGCATTCTGCGGCCTCGCGGGCATCTACCTGAGCTTTTACGTAGACGTGTCCTCGGGGGCGACCGTCGTCCTGTTCTCCGCCCTGCTGTTCGTCCTGACCCTGGCCTACACGTCGGTCAGGCAACGCGTCGGCAGGATCAGGGGACGCCTCGCCGCCGAGGCCCCGGTGACGGCGTCGGGCGACTCCCACACCTTCGACTGATTTTTTTGGCATTTCCAGCAAACGCTATACATACCCCGGACATCGCCACTCGCAGGGCGGCAACGTCCGTTGCAACACGGGCCGGCGTGTAGAATACCTGGGCCAACTGAGGTACCATGATGCGGGAAAGAAATAGATGTGAAGGCGCCGAGCGCAATGCCACTGTTAGCGGAACCCCGCGACGCCCGCTACGACTCAGCCCCCCAGTCCGAGCACGCACTTGCGCGGCTCTGGCTTCGTACGAAGGTGCTGTCCACGGGCATCGTCACCGAGGACGGCGAGAGGCTCCGGGTGGTCTACCCTGGCCGCAGCAACCCCCGCGCAGGCCCGGACTTTCTGGACGCGGTCCTCACCACGGAGTCCGGGGAGATCCTGCGGGGCGACGTGGAGCTGCACCTCAGGGCACCGGACTGGTATGGTCACGGCCATCATGTCGATTCAAACTACAACGGGGTCATTCTGCACGTAGTCCTGTACACCGTAGGCCGGATACGCACGGAGCTTCCATCGAGGATGTCCGCCCCAATCGCTTCGCTGGCGCCGGTGGCAAAGGAGCTGGCCGGGCTACGAATCGCCCATGCCTATGCCGTCGATGACGAGCCTCCTCGAGAGCAGTCGGATATTGGCGACAGGCTCGATGCTGCCGGGGATGGAAGATTCCTCTCCAAGAGCTCGGGCTTCGCCCTGGCCGTTGAGAGCTCAAGCCCTGAAGAGGTGCTATACCAGGCCATGATGGAAGCCCTGGGATACGCGTCCAACAGGAGGCCCTTTCGAGAGCTTGCCAGGCGTGTGCCCCTGTCCACCCTGGCTGCCTTCCGGCATGAGCCCGCCGCGACAAGATATCTGGCCATCCTCGCCCTGCTTGGAAAGACCTCCGGACTCTTGGAAGCCGTCGAGGAGGCTGCGCGCCGTACGGGGCTGCGCCGGCTGTCGGAGAAGCTGCCCAAGACAAGGCCGCTCTCAAGAGACGCCTGGGACCTGCACCGCGTGCGGCCGACCAATCACCCCGCCGGGCGAGTGGTCGGCGCGGCGAGCATCGTCGACATGTACTCGGACAGGGGCCTGCTGACGGGCCTGGAAGAGGACTTGCGAGAAAACGGACCGCGCTACGTGTCGAAACGGCTGACCGTGAAGCCGTACGTCGGCACGGGTCGGGCGGGTGACATCGTCGTCAACGTCGTGCTGCCGTTCCTTCATGCATATGCGGGAATCAGAAGGGACCGGGACCTCGGCGACCTCTGCCTCAAGGGCTTCAGGAGCTTTCCCAGGCTCGGCGACAACGAGATCCTACGGGAGATGCGCAAGCTGCTGGGCCTGGACCCAGAGACCGTCCACAACGCCAGGCGACAGCAGGGGCTCATGCAGCTCTACAGGTCCACCGTCAGGGGCACGCCGGCCTGACCCGGGCCTTGCTTCCACAGGCGAATCCAGGCGCCGCTGGGCCCGCGAATATCGAAGCAGTTCAAACGGCATAACATTCGAAGCGTACGGACGTACCGTAGCTTGTCGGAGGCAGCCTTTGCAACGGGGTTTACATATTGCGCCATCTCGGAATGTTGCATTCACAAAAGTATCGGGTATCAACCGGAAAATACCGGTTAACACCGGAATGTATACTGTCCCACAACCCGTTCAACGTCTGGACCTGCCTTGGTGCAGCTCCGAAATCTCAGTCGAATCCCAATGAAGAAGAAGGACTTAGGTCTGGTGTCCATGTTCAATCCAGCTCGGGTTGAAGTGGGAGCTGTCTGATGAATACTTGTCAGATGTGCCGGCATGAGAATTCGATAGAGGCCACCGCCTGCTCGATCTGCGGGCGTAAGCTTATGGCGGTACGAGAG
>JADFKI010000212.1 GCA_022565015.1 Chloroflexota bacterium | reverse complement strand
ACAAGCACCTTTTCACAGATGCAGGCGACCTGAATATAAGGTCCCTGTTCAAATGGGTTTCGTTGTTCTTCTGTCATAATCCTCTTCCTACTTCAGCTCGTTGGAACCAACATTGTAGACCTAGAAGAATGGCGCATACAATATCAGCAGAAGAGAACCGGTACCGCTTTCGCTTTGCGATGGCCGCTTCAGCCGTGGCTGACTCGAAAATATACGGTCGAGTTGCGATGCGTATCGGACATGCTTAGTCGTCGCCACCGCCGACCTGGTACGAAGCGCTCGCGCTGGGGGCGGGATGCGACCGCTGGTGAGGCTTGTGGAAATATGCGATCGCCCCGCCCAGAAGCAGCGTGAATACCACCATCATGCTGGATAGCTGGAAGCCCTGGATGTAGAAGGGTCGGGCCTCCGCGGCCGTCAAGAGGGCGATGCCTGCGGGTAAGACCATCACCATTGCCGTGGCCGCGACGGTGGCGCCTATGGCGTGTCCTATCTCCCGCGTCGTCTCCAGCATGCCCGAGGCGAACCCGCGGTTCTCCAACGGCAACGAACCCATGACGGTGGCGTTGTTGATGGGATTGAATATCGACGTGCCGATGGAAATCGGAATCATCAGCAAGGGGATTCCCCATATGGGGACCGATCCCGAAAAAATGGCCAGTATCAGGAATCCGCCTGCGATGGCAACCATGGCGCCCGGCCTCATGAACTTCGGCTGGTATCGATCATGTATCCAGCCCGCCGCGAGCGGCAGAATCATCCCCAGGATCTGGCTGGGCAAGAGCACCACCGTGACCCAGAGCGGTCCCAGACCGAATCCACGCTCCACCAGAATCGGAATGAGGGTCATCGTCGCCAGCATGGAGAAGTGATACGACACGTTGGAGACGAGCGCCATGGAGAAGTACTTCTGCTTGAAGTGTGCCAGCTCGACGATTGGGTTCTTGACCGACCGTTCGAAGAGTATGAATACGCCAAGAAGTAAAATGAACAGGCCGTTCATCGGCAGGTGAAACCGCAGGCCCTCCTCGCTGATGAACGACTCTTCTCCGCCGTGGAGATGGTTGCCCGAAAGTATCAACGCGGAGGCCGTGGCGATCAACAATATCGCGCCGATGAAGTCCACCGATCCCGGCTTCGCATCGGACCGAGTCGGCTTGAGGGTCTTGAGCATTGGGATCGAAAGTACGATCGCTATTATTCCCAGGGGCAGAAACGAGAGGAAGACGAGACGCCAGCTCAGGAACTGGAGGAAAAACCCGAATATGGCCAGGCCCGACAGGGTGCCGAAGCGGGCTCCGACGATGGGAATGGAGAAGGCCCTGCCACGCTCTTCGGGCGGAAACGCGTATGCCAGTATCGCGTTGGCGTTGCCCATCACCAGTGCCGAGCCGAGTCCTGAAACGGCCCTCCAGGCGATCACCTGTATAAGGCTATTGGATATGGCTATCAGGACGGCGGCGAATGTGGTGATAAGCAGCCCGGCGAAGAAGACCCTGGCGTGGCCGTACCTGTCGCCGAGACGGGCGCCCAGCAGCACGAAGCTGCCCATGGCAAGAAGGTAGATGATGACCAGCCACGCCGCGTCGTCGACGCCTGTATCAAAGTAATCGGCAAGGCTGGGAAGGGAGAGCGCCACGGGCAGACTGGAGAGCTGCACCAGCACGTACGCCGCCGTAACGGCAAGCAGAACAGCTTTTCGCTCCGGTGTCGAAAACAGCGGCCTGAGCGCGCTGACTAGACCCATATACCGAGAACCGCTCCCTCACCCACCTTATCTCCACGAGAGGCAGGACATACATGTCTGACCGCAAATATATCACCTAACCAGATGATTGGAAAGCCTTCGCATCCAGGTGAATGTTTCAAAGGGCTCCCCGCGAGGTATTTCCATAATGGTAGGTTCCCCGAAAGGTGCGGCCTGGGATCTTCGCATTGGGGACTATTTTCCACGTCTGCGTTGGGTCTACGCATGCGTGACCTTTCGAAGGGATACCATATGAAAGAGGAATACGTCAACGCTTTTCTCGCACCGGCCAAGCTCGTCTGGGAAAAGGAGCTAAATACGCCGCTCAATCTCGTAAAGGCCGAAGCGGTCTCCCACCAGTATACGACCGAAGACATTACGGCTATTATCGGGGTTAGCGGCAGCCTACGGGGCAACGTTCTATATGGTTTTGCCAACGGGTCGGCATTTAGTGTCGCAGGCGCCATGATCGGCGAGCCCGTCACCGAGTTAGATGATATGAGCCTTTCCGCTCTGGGAGAGATCGCCAACATTATTACCGGCAACGCCGCAACTCATCTCGCGGCCGCAGGTTATGAATGCAATATTAGCCCTCCCGTGATCATCGAGCCCGCGGGAAGTAGGCTTACTACCACGGGCGGTCCGCAGATCATGGTCAGCTTCAACAGCGACCTGGGGGAGCTCAAAATCCGCATCAGCCTGTCTGAGGCCCGGGGAGACTAGGCGGCCTGGGCACAAGCTCGAGACGCCGTTCTAGCTGCTGCTGACCTCTCGGGAGCCGTGTGATTCTCCCCTGGCCGCATTTTCATGAGAAGACTACGGGCGCTCAATACGCACGTCCAACACCGCGGGTTGGCCATCGCGCAAGCGATTCAAGGCCCGGTCCAGGGCACCGGGTACGTCACCAGGGTCTTCCACTTTTTCGCCGTAGGCGTGGCATGACTGTGCCAGCATTGCGAATTCGACGGAGGGGCTGAGCTCCATTCCCACCCACTTGTCCGTCCGCTCGGAATAGCTGTCGGATATTCCGTCAAGCAAAGCCCTCTTCGGCGCATTGTGGATCTGATTGTTGTATATGATCGAGAGGAAAGGCGCGTCGTAAACTGCCGCAGTCCACAAGCTTGAGGTGGGGCAGCCGTAGATAAAGGCTCCATCCCCCACGACATTGACGACATCCTTATCCGGATTGGCCAGCTTCGCTCCCAGCGAGGCGCCCAACGCCCAGCCCAGGCTCGATCCTCCGCTCTTGAAGAATGTCCCCGGCCTGGTCCGCTCTATGTATGACGACACCGACCCGGAGTTGGTAACGCATTCGTCCAGGACTATAGTGTCCTGGTCGATCGCCTGATTTATGCAGTAGCTCAGCCACTGGGGCGTGATGACCGATTGTTTTCCATGGGCCAGGGCGACGTCTGTCGCTTCCCGCCGCCGCCCGTCGTGCCTGTCCTTCATGATCTGGAAGCGCTCGTCCACCCTCGCGCGGTCCGCCTGGGTCAACCTGCCGTTTACCGCGTCTACCAGCGCGGGGATGGCCTTCGATGAGTCCGCCTGAATCAGGTAGTCTGTTGGAAAAACCCATAGCGGAATGGACTCCTTGATGGGGTCCATGTCGATGTGGATGATCGTGGCGTCGGGCCGAGGCTTGCCGTGGTTGGGAATATACGGCACGTCCTGGTCTATGGCCAGGATAACATCGGCGTCCTTCAGGTAAGGCTGCACGCCCCCTCCGGCAAACATCGGATGGTCGGTGGGGAAGTTCATGTACACCGGCTCTGAAACGACCGGTGCCCCTATGGCCTCCGCCAATTCGACTATGGCCGCGACCGTTGAGTGGTTCCTGCCGGACTGGCCGGTGATGATGAGCGGGCTCTGCGCCCTCGCGAGCACCTCCGCAGCCGATTCGATAGCATGATGGTCGGCCTGTGGCGTCGTCGCAGGGCCGTGCCTTTCGACAGGGGGCACCGACATCTCCGACATCGGCTCCATTAGTATCTCACGCGGCAGGGTCATATACACGGCGCCCGCCGGCTCCGAGCCCGCGACCTGGAAGGCCCTCTGCATCACGTATTGCAGGTTTTCGGTCCTTCGCAGCTCATAGTCCCACTTGGTGAAGTTGCGTACCGCGCCCGCCTGGTCCAGCTGCTCCTGTATCCAGTGGATGTTAAGCGACTTTCCCCCCGCCATCTCCCCGTCGAAGGTGTAAGGCGCGCGACCCGCAAACAGCACCATGCCCGCTCTGCCGCGCTGGGCGTTGTGGAGCCCTCCGCCGAGCTGCAGGGTCCCGGCGTCCACGTGCACGAGGACCGCCTGTGGCTTTCGGGACGACATGAAATGGCCGTGCGCGGCCGCGATGCCCGTCGCCTCGTCCGGACAGAGCACCAGCTTCGGAGTCTTACGTCCTAGCTCTCCGAACTTCGTCACGGCCTCTTGAATCGGGAACGTATCGGTCCCCGAGTTTATGAACACGTACTCGACGCCGTTGGAATTGAGCATCTCCACGAACCCTTCGGCGCCGTAGTCAACTGGAACTGTCCTGCCCTGATTGCCTGAGCCCTGACTTGTCATCTCTTTCTCCCATTGCCCCGCTGGTGATTGCCTGGCTGGTTGATGCAAAGGCGGTCGATGCCGGTATCGTACACACGGGCGTTGCCCTGGTCAAACTCGTCTTCTGCGACTAACCCGGCGCATGGCTGCGTGGACTTGAAATAAGGCAATTCTATCTATACCATCTGAAACTGTCTGGTAATACGAAAGGCACGCATCCCTTCGATAATTGGCGGTGATACAAGCAGCCGCAGATGACGAGTTTCGAGTGGGAATGTACCTAATATCAGGAGGATGATAGATGGCTGGACAGGTGGCGCATCCCGAGTCGTTAGTCGAAACGGACTGGGTGGCTGAGCATTTAAATGACGATAGCATCCGGCTGGTGGAGGTCGACGTCGACTTGAGCAGCTACGCCGAAGCCCACATCCCCGGGGCCATTCAGTGGGACTGGATGTCTCATCTCAACACCACGGTGCAGCGAGATATTCTCAGCAGGGAAGAGATGTCTAAACTCCTGGGCGATTGCGGGATCGGTCGCGACACTCGCGTGGTGCTCTACGGGGACAACAACAACTGGTTCGCCGCCTATGCGTTCTGGCAGATGAAGCTGTACGGCCACGACAAGGTCGCCATGATGAACGGCGGCCGTCAGAAGTGGATAGGAGAGGGCCGTGAGACCACCACCGAAGTCCCTACTTTCGCGAGCCAGAGCTATTCGACCTCCGGCGTCAATGAAGGGCTTCGAGCGCTGCGCGATCACGTGTTGCAGGCTGTTCGCGGCGAGTCCAGCGTTGAGCTGGTCGACGTCCGCTCACCCGCGGAGTACAACGGCGAGGTGATAGCCCCGGCCCATTTGCCGCAAGAGGGGGCCCAGCGCGCAGGCCACATCCCCGGCGCATCGAGCATACCGTGGGGGCAGGCCGTAAACGAGTCCGACGGCACCTTCAAGTCGGTGGGTGAGCTTAAAGATCTGTATGGCGGGAAGGGAATAACGGGAACTCGCGAGGTCATCACCTACTGCCGCATCGGTGAACGGTCATCCCATACGTGGTTCGCGCTGACGCAGCTTCTGGGATACGAGAACATCCGCAACAACGACGGCTCGTGGACGGAATACGGCAGCATGATAGGCGTGCCGATAGAGCTATAGTCGGGTGCTAACACGCGGTAACAAGAAAGAGAGTGGTGCGGTCTACCTTCTCAGCGCCCTTCGCGCCATAGCTCTGCACGCCCAGGGACTGGCACAGGCTACTTACGCCGACCGCCCTACGGACGGGGACCGCCTGTATGAACTAATCAGGCAAATCGGCTGCGTTCAGATCGACACCCTTCAGGTCGTGCACAGAAGCCAATACCTTACCCTGTGGAGCCGCGTCGGCAACTACGATACGAGTGAGCTGGACGACCTGCTTTCCGGCAATGGGGTGGCGGAGGACCGACGGCTGTTCGAGTACTGGCTCCACGCCGCGTGCCTGATCCCCATCGAGCTATATCGGCACCGCATGCCCCTTATGCGGCTCTTCAGGGAAGGCAAGGTGGGATGGCGTAGAGACTGGGCGAGGCGTCCGGAAAACGCCAGGCTGATAGAACAGACCCTTGAACATGTCAGAACCAACGGAGCCGTAAGAGTGTCGGATTTCGACAACCCCGAAAAGGGCAAGGGCGCCGGCTGGTGGGAGTGGAAACCGGCCAAGCGGGCGCTCGAGCACCTCTACGATTGCGGCCACTTGACCATCGCCGACCGCGTCAGATTTCAGCGGGTCTACGACTTGCCCGAACGCGTCTTGCCCGGGCAGACGGACACGACCGAGCCGGAACTTGAGGAGTCGCACCGCTACCTGCTGGAGCAGTCGATGATGTCCCTCGGCGTCTGCAAGCCTATGCAGGTCTGTGACTATATTCACATGAAACGAACCGTCGCGAGACCTTTTATAGAGGAGCTGGTAGCTAACGGCACCTTCGTCGAGATCAAGGGAAGGCTATTGGATGGAGAGGTCGGCACGCTGGTGGTGCATCGGGATAAGCTGCCGGAGCTGGAGATGGCGGCCGACGGAGAGATAGCCTCGGACAGGACTACCTTCCTGAGTCCATTCGACAACCTGTTCTGGGCGAAGGACCGCGACGAGGAGTTCTGGGGTTTTCGTCAGATTCTGGAGGCCTATAAGCCCGCGCCCAAGCGGGACTGGGGCTATTTTTGCCTGCCCATACTGTTCAAGGACCGGCTTGTTGGCCGATTCGACCCGAGCCTCGATAGGAAGTCGGGCACGCTGCGCCTCAAGAGGCTCTACCTGGAGCCCGGCGTCGAGCCTAACGAGGACCTCGTTTCTGCCGTCGCAGGCGCGATGCGCGATTTCCTGGCATTCCACGATG
>JADFKI010000211.1 GCA_022565015.1 Chloroflexota bacterium | reverse complement strand
CTTTTAGGCGAATGGCGAATATGGCAGGCGGCGCCGTTATGAACAGCACCCTGGAGTCGAAGCCGTAAAACGCAATGTCTGTGGCCGTCACGGGTGTTCGAATGATGCCCAGCGGCGTGCCCTCCGAGTCCGCGACCCGGACGCCCCCGGGGCCCGTCACGTATGCGTCCCCTACCGCAGCTCTTTAGGCAATACGAAGCTGACGTCCTCTTCCGCGCCTTCGATGGGGGTGACGCTCTCAGGCTCAAGGCAGTCTATGACCGCCTGAACAAGCTCCTCCGGCGTAGATGCGCCTGAGGTAATGCCCACGTTTTCTACGCCTTCCAACCATTCGGGGCGCAGCTCGTCGGGTCCGTTAATCAGGTAGGCGGTCGTTCCATTCGCCTCGGCGACATCCCGCAGGCGATTGCAGTTGGAGCTATTGGGCGCGCCGATGACGAGCACCAGGTCCACCAGCTTGGTCAGCTCCTTGACGGCCGCCTGTCTGTTGGTCGTGGCGTAGCAGAGATCGTTGCGCACGATTACGTTGTCGAACCGTTCCCTGATTGCGTCAATCGAACGTTCGGTGTCGTCGACCGAAAGCGTGGTCTGGGTCAGCACCGTGACCGGGGTCTCATTGTCCCAATCGGGAAGGTCTATCCCCTCGCGGTCGTCGATGAGGAACATATCGGTCTGGCCCATTGTGCCTTTGACTTCCTGGTGGCCGCGATGACCAACCAGAATGACGCTGCGTCCTTCAGAGTCGTAGCGCTTCGCCTCGTTATGCACCTTCGTGACCAGGGGGCACGTGGCGTCGATCACGTTCAGTTTGCGCTCCCTGGCCTTTGAGAAGTCCTCGGGCGGCGATCCATGGGCCGAAAAGACCACCGTCGACCCCTCCGGTATCTCCTCGACATCCTCGACGGTAATGGCGCCCTTTTCCTCCAGGGAATTTACTACGTAGGGGTTGTGCACAATCTGGTGCTTTACATACACGGGAGCGCCGTGCTTTTCCAGTGCCAGCTCGACCACGTCTATCGCTCGGACGACGCCGGCGCAGAATCCTCTGGGGAGACCTATGTAGACCTTCACGGAGCGCCTCCAATAATGCAGATAGCCTATCGCAAGGATTTTATCACATCATCGGTCGACGTCCTTGATAGACAAGTGTAATTATGTCGAGGCGGGTGTATACTAGCCAGACGCTGGAGCCCACCGTTGTGGAGTCGCAGGTGTCGCGGCGCGATCGTCTGAATTCGCGACTTCGGCGATCGGCTCTAAATCTCGATTCAGACGAGGGACGTTAATGAAGCTGGCGCAGCGAATGGAACGCCTTGGCACGGAGACCGCCTTCGAGGTCCTGGCCAAGGCTCGCAGGTTGGAAGCAGAGGGGATGGACGTAGTCCACCTGGAGATAGGCGAGCCCGATTTCGAAACGCCTTCAAACATCGTTGAGGCCGGAGTTGACGCGCTTCGGGGCGGCCAGACGCATTATGGCCCTTCCCCTGGGATAAATGAGGTAAGAGAGCGGATAGCCCGGGAGGTCTCGGAGACGAGGGGCATCTCGGTCACGGGAGACAACGTAGTCGTCACTCCCGGCGGCAAGCCGATCATGTTCTTCGTGATGCTTGCACTGGTCGACCAGGGGGACGAGGTGCTTTACCCAAATCCGGGCTTTCCCATATACGAGTCCATGATCAATTTCACCGGCGGCGTCCCCGTGCCCATGCAGCTTCACGAGTCCAGGGATTTCACCATCGATATTGACGAGGTGGCGTCGCAGGTCAGCGACAAGACCAAGCTGATGATTATCAACTCGCCCAACAACCCCTGCGGAAGCATCCTGGCTGAAGAAGACATCAGGGCGCTCGCCGACCTTGCCATGGAGAACGACATAGTCGTCATGACAGACGAGATCTACAGGCGCTTCCTGTATGAGGGCGAACACCACAGCATCACCAGCATTCCAGGCATGCGGGACCGCACCGTTATCCTGGACGGCTTTTCCAAGACATATGCCATGACCGGATGGCGCGCCGGGTACGGCGTCATGCCGCTGGAGCTTGTGGAGCCCATCTCACGACTCGTCACCAACAGCGTTTCTTGCACCGCGAGCTTCACGCAGATGGCGATGATCGAGGCGCTGGGCGGCCCGCAGGACGACGCCATACAGATGGTCGCGGAGTTCAAGAGCCGCAGGGACCTGTTCGTCAACGGATTGAACGGCATTCCCGGCATACGATGTGCGATGCCCAAGGGTGCGTTTTATGCCTTTCCAAACATCGAAGGCACCGGCCTAAAAAGTGCCGAGTTCGCCGACCGCATCCTTCAGGATGCCGGTGTAGGGTGCCTTGCCGGCGAGTCCTTCGGCGTTTTCGGGAAGGGCTTCATCCGCTTCTCCTTCGCCAACTCCAAGGAAAACCTGGAGAAGGCCCTGGACCGAATAGACTCCTTCGTAGGCAGCAGGGTCTAAATAGATCAGAGAATCGAGCCCGAATGACGGCGCAGCCCAGCTTGAGAACACAACACCCGTACTACATGTACGACATGATGACCGCTCAGCCCAAAGCCGTTGCAAGGGTCTTGAGCGAGGAATCGGACTCAATCGCAGACCTGGCCGAGCGACTCGGCGCGATCGACCGAATTCACATCGTTGGCATCGGCACGTCGTGGCACGCCGCTCTCGTTGGCGAGTTCTATCTAAGGCAAATCGGGGGCAGAGAAGACGTGCGATCATGGAACTCCTTCGAGTTCTGCGCCTATCCGCCGGCCCTTGGCCCATCCGACGCCGTAATCGTCTTGAGCCATCGCGGCACGAAGCGCTATTCGGCCCGCGCGCTGGAGCTTGCCAGGTCTGCGGGGGCTTACACGGCAGTGTTGACGGGGATTGGCTCCGCGGCAAGAAAAGACCTCGCCCAGCTCGTAATCCACACGTCCATACCGGATCAGTCGTCGGCGTTCACGATAAGCCATACGGCGGCCATGACTTGCCTGGCGCTGCTCGCCATCGAGTTGGGCGCGCGGGCATCAAGACCGGGCGCTCAACAGCTTAAAAGCGACCTTCAGGACCTGCCTCTGTTGATTATCGAAGCCTTGTCCCTGGAGTCCGAAGTCCGTAAGCTCGCGGTCGAAACCAGGGACGCCCAACGCTTCTATTTCACGGGATGGGGCCCAAACGCCTCCACGGCCTATGAGGTGGCATTGAAGATCAAAGAGTCGAGCTACCTGGCGACCGAAGGCTTTCAGATGGAGCAGTACCTTCACGGCCCGTTCGTCGCGACGCATGAGGGCTGTGTCGTCACCTTTATCGCGCCGCCGGGAGCCGGCTATTCGAGGGCTATACAGCTCGCCAAAGCGGTGAACGAGACCGGCGGGTTGTCGGTGGGGCTGGTGGAGCTAGGCGACGCCGACCTGTCGAACGTCCTATCGCGTACCATCGAGCTGCCGACCGTTCAGGAGTTCCTCACGCCCCTTCTCTACCTGGTGCCCTTGCAGATGTTTACCTACTGGCTTGCGGTCGAGTCCGGCCGGAATCCCGATACCTTCAGACTTGACGACCCAAAACACCAGGCCGCCCGGGAGAACTACGAGCTATAATAGTCTGAAAGCGACAGATGTTAAGTAACTATCTCAAAAGATGGTTCGACAAGCTCACCACGAACGGAGAGGGCTGTATCTGCCCGTTCGTCCTGAGCGTGTCGAAGGATGTTCCATCTTAGATAGACGTTTTTGAGATAGTTTCTAAGCCCCCGCGGAGGCTCGATGCGAACGTTCAGACTGGCACTTGCGCAGATCAACGCGACGGTCGGCGACCTCGAAGGCAACGCCGAAAAAATCGTTGAGTACATTGACCGCGCCCGCGGCCTGAATGCGGATATGGTGGCGTTTCCCGAGCTTGCGCTGACCGGCTATCCCCCGGAAGACCTTCTGTTCAAGCCGCAGTTCATTCAGGACAACCTCGCCCGGCTGGAGCAGGTTGCGAAGGAGTCGCAAGGCATCGCCGTCGTCCTGGGATTCATCGACGCGGACGCGGATGTATACAATGCCGCCGCCCTGATTTATGACCGTCGGGTGTTGGGGACGTACCGCAAGATGTACCTGCCCAACTACGGCGTTTTCGACGAGGACCGCTACTTCAAGTCCGGCGATGTCTGTCCCGTGTACACGGTAAACGGCACACCCGTCGGAGTGAATATCTGCGAGGACATCTGGTACGCCATCGGCCCGACGGTCGTGCAGCGCGATGCCGGGGCCGAGGTCATCGTCAACATCAACGGCTCGCCGTTTCACACGGGCAAGCGCAGCTCTCGAGAGAGGATGCTGGCGACCCGCGCGTCCGACAACGGCCTCTTCGTTGCATACGTGAACCTGGTGGGCGGCCAAGACGAGCTCGTGTTCGACGGCGGCAGCATGGTCCTCAGCCCGGAGGGAGACATCGTGGCGCAGGCCAGCCAGTTCAAAGAAGAGCTGCTGGTCGCGGACCTCGAGGTCGAGTCTGTGTTCCGGTCTCGACTCAGGGAGCCCAGGTCCCGCCGCGAGAAGTCGGGCATGTCGGAGGAGATCGGCCGGCCGTTGAAGGTGAACGTTTCCGAATTCAGCCCCGACGGCGCGAGGCCAAAGCTCGAGAAGGCAACGCCCTGTGTTCTCGACGAGGTTGGCGAGGTCTACGAGGCGCTGGTGACGGGCACCCGCGACTATATCGAAAAATGCGGATTCGAGAAGGTCCTGATCGCCATATCAGGGGGAGTGGACTCGGCCCTGGTCGCCGCCATCGCCGTGGACGCGTTGGGAGGCGACAACGTCGTGGGCGTCTCCATGCCATCCAGGTTCTCGTCCGAGGGCAGCGTGCTGGACGCCAGGGAGCTGGCCGATAACCTGGGAATCGAGCTCTGGAGCGTGCCCATCGAGCCCCCATTCGAGGCGTTTCTCGATTCCCTGTCTCCGTACTTCAAGGGCACCGACTGGGGTGTGGCCGAAGAAAACATCCAGTCGCGCATACGCGGGAACCTGATAATGGCGATGTCCAACAAGTTTGGCTGGATCGTGCTGACGACCGGTAACAAGAGCGAGATGGCGACGGGGTACGCGACCATCTACGGCGACATGTCTGGCGGCTTTGCGGTAATCAAGGACGTCCCCAAGACCCTGGTCTATGAGCTCTGTAGACATCGAAATGACAAGGGCGAAAAGCCCTTCATACCGTTGAGCATAATCGAAAAACCTCCCAGCGCCGAGCTGCGGCCGGACCAGCTCGACGAGGACTCCTTGCCGCCCTACGCGACGCTGGACCCCATCCTGAAGGCGTACGTCGAGGACGACCGCACGTACGACGAGATCCTGGGCATGGGCTTCGAGGAGGCCGACGTCCAGCGTGCGATATCCCTCGTCGATCGCAACGAATACAAGCGTAGGCAGGCCCCGCCGGGCATCAAGATCACCCCTCGCAGCTTCGGCCGCGACCGCCGCATGCCCATCGCCAACCGCTACCGGCCCTTCTAGGCAGGGTAGAGCGTTGGAAGGACGCGGCCCTTGCCAATCTTCCGACGCCCAGATTCCCTGCGAACGGCGAAACTTGTAGACAAAATCCTACAACGGTCTGCAGACCCACGCCCGAACGATTCGCATGGTGGACGTCTCCGTTCTCTGCCTCATCGTGCTTGCCAGAGCCTATTACCCCATGTAAAGTGTCAAGTCACCGAGGGTAATGGACACCGCCCTAATTTGGAGATGCAGACTTTTTAAAGTGGGAGGGTAGAGATGAAGGTAATGGTCAAGTTTATCATTGTTGCCATGACTCTAGTAGCGATGATCGCGACGGCCGCATATTTGGCCTCATCATCGGCAGAGGTGGCGACGGCGGAACATACGGACAGAACGTTCACGAGTGGTTTACGCGTCGAAGTATCGATTGACGGAAAGCCCGTTGGATTCGCGAGGTCTGTCGAAGGCGGAACTATCGTTGGTCAGGTGGAGTCTCTCCAGATAGCGACGGACCACCACGTGCAAAACAAGCATATTGCCGCCATCGGCTATGAAGACCTATCGCTCCGGATCGGATTGGGCATGGGCAAGGATATTTACAAATGGATCGATGAGAGTTTCCAGGGCGTCAGCAAAGACCCGCATGAAAAGCAAGTGGAGATTATTGCCACTGACTTGAACGGCAACCCTCTGAGCGTGCGCGGGTTTGTGAATGCCAGATTAACGGAGGTGACAATACCTGCCCTCGATGGCGCCTCCAAGGAGCCGTGCTATTTGTCGCTCGTCCTCCGCCCGGATCTAATTATTTACGATCCCGAAGGGGCAGGTATTATCGGCGAGGATCCCATAACGAGCGGACTAGCCATTCAGAAGTGGCTATGCTCAAACTTCAGATTCAATTTGGGCAGCCTTCCGACGGGCAAAATTTCGAATATCGAGCCCCTCACGTGGAAGCTGAGCGAGACGTTGCCGGACATCCCGAAGGAGGGTGACTTACCCCCGGGGGATGTCATCAAGCCGTCTCCCGGCCCGTGCGCCCCTCTGCCGATTGGCGCAGATCCCTCGAAGGTGCAGGTACCGAACCTGTTGCTGACGATCTCTGTTGCAGACATCGGACCGTGGGTGGAATGGCATCAGAGCTTCATCATAGATGAGAAGTGCACCGATACGGATGAATTAAGCGGCAAGCTCGAGTTCCTGGCGCCTAATTTGTTGGATGTCCTGGGCAGCAT
>JADFKI010000210.1 GCA_022565015.1 Chloroflexota bacterium | reverse complement strand
TTTTCAAAGGAACGCGTGTGCCGGTGCGGACGTTGATGGACTATCTCGAAGCGGGGGACAGCCTTAGAGACTTCTTGGAGGACTTTCCCACCGTTTCCGAGGAGCGGGCAAAGCGGGCACTTAAAATAGCTGGAGACGCCCTGTTGGTCACTGCAGATGAAACTGCTGATTTATGAATTCCTTTCCGGCCAGATGACCACCGGCACGCTGGGCTTCTCGGTGACGTAGGAGGTAGATGCCGAATAGGCTTTCTTTGCAAGAATCCTCTGTGTCAAATAATGATCAGCTTGTCCACCTTATCGTTATCAGAATTAAAGATGTATGGACAGTAGCCGTAGTTTGCAACGAGGAGCACTTGTGAGTAAATCAGATTTGGGAACAATCGAGAAAGTCAATCTGCAGGACGTATGGCCGAATGAGGCTCAGGACTTCACGCCCTGGTTGGAGCAAAATCTGCTTGCCTTAGGAGATTCTCTGGGAATGGAATTAGAGATGGAAAAGCGAGAAGCGCCTGTCGGCAGCTTTTCTCTCGACCTTTTGGCAAACGACCTATCGCGGGGCCGAACCGTAGTAATTGAGAATCAATTGACCCAGACGGACCACAAACATCTCGGACAACTGCTAATGTATGCGTCTGGGTACGATGCGAGTGTAGTGGTCTGGCTTGCAAAAGAGATCCGAGAGGAGCACAGGCAGGCCATTGATTGGCTAAATCAGAGAACCGACGAGAGAACCGAGTTTTTTGGTGTTGCTATCGAGCTTTTGAAGATTGATAATTCACGGCCTGCCCCGCATTTCAAACTGGTTGCCTTTCCTAATGACTTTAGAAAACATAATGTCGGTATTGGAGAAGCGGCTATTCCCTCAGAGCGCCAAGAATTGTACAGGACGTACTTTCAGAACTTGTTTGATAGGTTGCGGGAGAGCCACAAATTCACTGGCGCTCGAAAAGCACAGTCAAAAAGCTTCACTGGATTATCCTCTGGGTTTTCTCGCATTTCTTATGCACATAGCTTTGCTCAAGGGGGACGTGTGCGGCTTGGACTCTACATTGACCAACGTGAGGCTAGCGAAAACAAATGGCTATTCGATCAACTCGAAAAGGACAAGGCAAGTCTAGAGAGCGAATTTGGAGAGCCGTTCGAATGGGATCGGCTAGATCTAAAAAAGGCTAGCCAGATCGTAATCTACCGTGATGGGACTATTGACGAAGATCTTGAGACACTGGAAGATATAAGTAACTGGGCCATTGATGGGCTTTTGAAATTGAAGTCCGTTTTCAGGCCCCGACTTGCTAAAATCCTGGAGAATAGAGGCCAAGAAAATGCCACTAAATGAAACGATGACGCCGCGCGAACGGGTGATGAACGCGCTGGCCGGCAGGCCCGTCGACCGCACGCCCGTGGCCAATCCCACGAACGTTGCCACCGTCGAGCTCATGGACCTGGTCGACGCGCCCTTTCCCGACGCCTGCCGCGACCCCGAGCTTGCCGCGCGCCTGGCAGCGACGGGCCATACCGAGCTTGGCTTCGACGCCGTTATGCCATACTTTTCCATCATCCAGGAGTCGTCCGCCCTGGGCTGCGATATGCAGTGGGAGGAAAAAGACAACTGGCCCACGGTGCGGATGAATAATCCCATTTGGAAGGGCGCCGACGACGTCAAGATTCCCCCCGGCTTTCTCGAGCACCCGGACAACATCGCCATTACCCAGGCGATACGTCTGCTTAAAGAGGAGCTCGGTGACGAGGTCGCCGTCATCGGCAAGACGATGGGTCCCTGGACGCTGGCGTATCACGTCTTCGGAGTGGAGCCGTTCCTGCTGATGACCGTGGACGACCCCGACTCCACCATGAGGGCCCTGCACAAGCTCAAGGAGATCTCGGTGCTGTTCGGGCAGGCGCAGATCGACGCCGGCGCCGACGTGCTGACGTTCCCCGACCATGCCACCGGCGATCTCGTGAGCGGGGAGTACTATCGGCGGTTCCTTCTGGAGATACATCAGGAGATGGCGGAGCGGCTGGACGTGCCCCTCATCCTGCACATCTGCGGCAACACGCTGGACCGGATGGCATACATCGCGCAGACCGGTATGGCAGCGTTCCATTTCGACTCCAAGAACGACCCGCAGGCGGCGATGGATGCGGTCGCCAACGGAATCCGGCTCGTCGGCAACATCAACAACCCCGAGACGCTGTACGCGCGTGGCCCGGAAGAGGTGCGCGGCGAGGTATACAAGTGCATGGACGCGGGCGTAGCGATGATTGCGCCGGAATGCGCCATTCCGCTGGCAACGAAGCTCGAGAACCTCATCGAGATACCGAACGCCGTCAGGGCGTGGCACGAAGAGCACGATTAGCCCTCGATGAAAGGACGATTGTGAGGGCGGCCCACGGGCCGCTCTCTTGGTGAAGAGCGCCTTTGGTGGCCTGTTTGAATATCAACTGATAAAATCGTTTACTACCAGGGTAGTTATCGAACTGGCTGTGACGGCCAAAGGTCCGCAGCCGTCGTAGAGCGCATAAGTTGGGAGTATCGGGAATGCCGTTTCATAACGAAGGCTTGAACAAGGAGATGGAATACATCTCGAGGCCTTTCGAGGTCAAGCATATTACCGGGCTTTTCGAGGGTACGGACCCGATAATGCATGACCTTGCCTACAACCTGATAAACGGCAATCACCACGAGGTCGACCGACTGACCAAGCAGGCCCTGGACGAGGGTTACGGCGCCAACGATATTCTCGACGACGGCCTGATCGCCGGGATGGCTATCGTCGGCATCAAGTTCCGCGACAACTTTATCTTCGTACCCGAAGTCCTTGTGGCGGCCAGGGCCATGAAGGCCGGCATGGCCTATATCGAGCCCATCCTCGCGGCCTCCGGAATCGAGCCAATCGGCACGATAATCATGGGCACGGTCAAGGGCGACCTCCACGACATCGGCAAGAACCTTTGCATCATGATGCTGCGCGGCGCCGGATTCAACGTGCATGACCTGGGAGTGGATACGAAACCGCAGGAGTTCATCGATGCCGTCATGGAGCACGAGGCAGGGGTCCTGGGCATGTCCGCGCTCCTGACCACGACCATGCCCAACATGGGCAAGACCATCGAGGCGTTCGAGGAGATGGGCCTCCGCGAGGGCCTTAAGGTCATGGTCGGCGGGGCCCCGCTGTCGCAGGAGTTCGCCGATGATATGGGCGCAGACGGCTATGGCGAGAACGCAATTGAATGCGTCGATATCGCCAAGCGCTTCGTTGGCATCGAGGAGCCGGAATCTGTGCCCGCGGAGACCAGTGATTAGCCGAGATTGGCGCGAGAGGCGTGGAATTGGACCAACCTGTTGACAGAGAGCGCTACCGGAAGAGCGTATCGCGACTATCCGACATATTCAGAGATATGTCGGATACGGTCGGCGAGGTATCGACGTGGCGGTGTCCCTACAAAGACGTAAAAGACCGCTGCACGGCGAACTTCGGCTGTCGCAATCAGGACCGCGCCGTCCCCGAAGGCGAGCTGTTTAACTGCCTCAGCGACGACAATCTGGACTACCGCGGCGCCTGGGAAGTCTAGCGCATCGCTATGCAACCCGAGGCATCGAATTAAGGTAAATAGCCGCCCCAAAAGAAGGTTTGACATTGGCAGAGACGAGGATGGAGCACAGCGTTGTGATAAACCGGCCCATCGCCGAGGTGTTCGCCTTCCTTTCGAGGGCGGAAAATATGCCGCGCTGGGCCAAATACATCGCCGAGGCGGCCCAGACCTCCGAGGGACCTGTCGATGTCGGCACGACCTGCTACGTGGTCAGCAAGATGATGGGCATGCGGGTGAAGCAGGACTTCACCGTGACCGAGTGCATCCCCAACCGCGTTTACGCCGCAAGGAGCACCTCGGGCCCGGTGCCGATGGAGTCTCGATACGTTCTCGAGGAGGCCTCCGGGGCGACCGAGGTCCACGTCTCGACGACGACGGACCTGTCTGGCGTCATGAAGATGGCCGGGCCGCTGCTCATTCGTAAGCTCCGCAAGCAGATGCGAGAGGACCACGAGAACCTCAAGCGTTATCTGGAATCAGAGAGGGCCACGGAGTAATCAGGCGCGGGTCGCTCTTGGTGTCGGCCGTGATGTTAGAATACCTTCATGGCACCGCTTTACCACGACCGGCAGAGGCTTGAATCCGCACCCGGCGAATCGATATTCGACTACGCCGACGCCTTAAAGCTCAGGGTGCCGACCTCGTGCGGCAGGACCGGAGAGTGCCACGAATGCATCGTCGAAATCAGGCGCGGCATGGAGGCCCTCAGTCCCCTTTCCGGCTCTGAAGGGTTTCTCCGCGACAGCTATCGCCTGGCCTGCCAGGCTCGTGTTGTCGACGCGGAGGCCGACGTCGAATTCACCGTGCTTCGCAGGCAACCCCGCATACTCACGGATTCGCTGAAACGCGATGTACCTCTGGACCCGGCCGTTGTGCGGCGCGAAGATGGCGTGTTCCTGCGGGACGACAGGTTCGACGACTACAGAGGTCATATTTACGGGCTCGCCGTAGACCTCGGCACGACGACCGTGGTGATGAACCTCGCAGACCTCGAGACCGGCGAGATACTGTACACGGCCTCGTTCGAGAACCCGCAGCGTTTCGGCGGCAGCGACATCATGCATCGCATCTCGTACGACGGCGGCCCGTTCCACGGCGAATTGCGACAGGTCATGGTCTCCGCGATAAACTTCGAGATCGGCGACCTGGCGAGGAAGATGGGGTTCCACCGCAGGCGCATCTACGACGTGGTCGTCGTCGGAAACGCGACCATGCGGGACATATTCTTTGGACTGGACGTTCAGAGCATTGGGGAAAAGCCTTACAAGTCCGTGACCGAGCTGGAATTTGACGAGGGCAAGAGAGAGTCCACGGTCCTGAACGTCTCTGCGAAGGAGCTTGGAATCAGGGTATTTCCCGGCGCAAACGTCTACGGCGGCCCGCTCATTGGGAGTCACGTCGGGGCCGACATGGCGGCCGACATGCTTGCGGTAGGCATGGATGAGCAGGAAGACGTAGTGATGCTGGTTGACGTCGGCACCAATACGGAGGTGGTCGTCGGTAATCGCCACAAAATGATGGTGGCGTCCTGTCCCGCCGGACCGGCGTTCGAAGGCGGCGAGGTGACCTACGGCATGCCTGGCTACGACGGCGCCGTGGAGTCGGTCAAGTTCACCGAAGAGGGGTTCGTGATCGAGACTATAGGTGGCGCACGGCCGCAGGGCATCTGCGGCTCAGGCCTCGTCGACCTGTTGGCGGGCCTTCGAAAGACCGGCAAGATGAATGAGCTCGGGGCATTTGCCAACGGGGAAGGAAAATTCTTCTTCGCTCCCGAAGAGGGCATGTCGCTGTCCAGGGCCGACATCAGCGCGCTGGCGCAGGCCAAGTCGGCGAACTACGCCGGCCAGTACATCGTTCTACGCAATTACGGCGAGCCGCTGGAGAAGATAAAGCACCTATACCTGGCCGGTGGATTCGCCAACTACATCGACGTCGAGAACGCCGTGGACATCGGCTTCATCGCGAACCTGCCGCGGGAGAAGATAGTGAAGGTCGGCAACGCGTCCCTGGAGGGCGCGACGATTATGCTGCTTTCGTGTACTATGCGTCGCAAGATAGAGGAGCTTGTACTGGGCATCGAGCACGTGGAGCTGGAAACCACCCCCGACTTCTTCGACATATTCGTGGAGGGCTGCATGTTCAAGCCCATGGTACTCGAGCAGGCTTAGGTCCGCCTTACGGCCGCTTCAGACATTTCGACGCCAAAGACCTCGGGAGGAGACTATTGACTTTCAAAGTACTGTTGACCGACTACGTCTGGCCCTCGGTTGAGCCCGAGCGGGCGGTGCTCGCGAAGATAGGCGCGGAGCTGGTGGTCGCGCCGGACGGCAACGAAGAGACGTTGGTGTCCCTGGCCGGAGATGTGGACGGCATCCTCACCTGTTTTGCACAGGTTACTGAAAGGGTGGTGCGGGCCGCCGAAAAGTGTGTCGTCATAGGCCGTTTTGGGGTCGGATACGATAACATCGCCGTGGACACCGCCACCGAGCTTGGCATAGCCGTGACGTATGTGCCCGACTACTGCGTCGAGGAGGTGTCCGACCACGTCATGGGGCTTCTTCTGGACTGGAACCGGCGAATTTCCCTGTTCAACAGCTCCGTGAGGACGACGGGCTGGGGCAGCGTGGCGCTGGACATGCCTATCCTGAGACTGAAAGGCAAGACCATCGGCGTCGTTGGCTTCGGCAGAATCGGCAGAGCCGTAGCTGTGAAGGCCGGGGCGTTCGGCATGAAGGTTCTCGCCCAGGACCCCTACGTGAGCGACGACGCGGCAGCAGAGCTTGGGGTGAAGTTGACGGACCTTCCTACGCTGCTCAGGGAGTCGGATTTTGTCAGCCTGCATTCGCCGCTTAACAATGAGACGACGAACCTCATCGGCAAGGCGGAGCTGGAGATGATGAAGCCTACGTCGTTCATCATCAACTGCGCCAGAGGGCCGCTGATCGACGAGGCTGCCCTTGTCGACGCCCTCAGAAATGGGCAAATAGGCGGCGCCGGTCTCGATGTCCTCGTGGACCCGCACCCATCGCCCGATAATCCCCTTCTGCATCTGGATAACGCCATAATAACGCCTCACGTGGCCTTCTTCTCACAGGAG
>JADFKI010000209.1 GCA_022565015.1 Chloroflexota bacterium | reverse complement strand
CCACCTTCAACTGGCCGATCTGTTGGTAGAGCTGAGGTATAAGTGCCTCCCTATCCTTATCCTGCTGATTGCCGCCTGCCTCGAATACCTGGTCAGCGCCTTCCAACAGTGCTTTCTTCCAGGCGTGCATTTGGCTAGGATGTACCTCGAATCTGCTGGCCAACTCCGCCACCGTCTTGTCCCCTTTGATGGCCGCCAGGGCCACTTTGGCCTTGAAGGCCGGGCTGTGCTTTATTCGTTTCTGCTTCATGTCCTGCTCCTTTACATGGTTATTCTAGAAGCGGGACTCTCTCTTAGCCACCTGTCCAAATTTCGGGGTCCACCTCAGAGTGCATACGGCTACAAGTTGTCCAAGACGAAAAGTCATATCTGGCAAATCGATAACACCTTCCAGCGTAAGCCTGAGCCATCCTGTGAAACCCAGTAGAAAAGCATTCTTGTCTGTTATTGAAAATTGCACATCCTCAAAGTCAGTCTCAAACCTCTCTATCTGCCGCTCTGAGATTGTGGACAATGCCAGTTTCATGTCAGCGAGAGGTTTCTTGAGTGCTTGAAGCTCTTCTTCTGTCATTGCACGAGCGCGTCTGTCAGCACTGAATCCGCGTAGCAGCTGCCGCCTAAGCTGCTGGATAACCTTGGCATCCGTGGTTGCAAGTCCACATTCGAGATTGTGTCGCAACCCTGCATAAGTAGCGTTGGCGGATGACACCAGTGCATAGGTCGTGTCAAATATGTAGATTTTCGCGTGAAGGTCGTGCAGACTGCGAATCGAAACGCCTTCGCTCGCCAGCGTACAAAGTGTTTCCAAATTCGACGAGCCGAGCGCAAAATTACGCAAGTCCGTTCTAGTTACTAGGGTACGCGATACGCTACCACGGACCGCTCTGGTCAAGTCAAAAATTCCATCGTTTACAAACGGGCTGGCAATGAGAAACTGTGATCGGCAATCGACTGCGTGGTCGCTGAGCCAATCGAGAGTTGGAGTCGTGACGATCTGTAATTCGTTTATACCCGGAACTGCCATCTTGTTCACTCGTATTCCCAAGAGATTTTGGAAATGAGTTTAGCCGTTTGACTTGCTATCTAACCCAGCGCGTTCACTACGGCGTCGCCGACCTGCGATGTGCTGGACGAGCCGCCCAGGTCCGGCGTGAGGATCTCGCCCTGCTCCACCAGACCGAAGACGGCGTTGTCGATATTATCGGCGGCGTCATCGTGGCCCAGGTGGCGCAGCATCATCGAGCCCGACAGTATCGCCGCCATCGGGTTGGCGATGCCCTTGCCCTCGATGTCCGGCGCGGTGCCGTGGACCGGCTCGAACATGGACGGGAACCGGCGCTCGGGGTCGATGTTGGCGCTGGCGGCCAGGCCCATGCTGCCTGTTATGATCGCCCCGATGTCCGTCAGGATGTCCCCGAACAGGTTGCTGGCCACGACTACGTCGAAGGTCTCCGGCCGTCTGATGAAGTCCATGCAGGCGGCGTCAATGAGAAGCGACTGGGTCTCTATATCCGGGTAGCCCTCGGCTACTCTTTCAAAGGCCCTGTCCCATACGATCATGCCGAAGCCCAGGGCGTTGGACTTGGTGACCGACGTCACGAGTTTTTTCTTGTCGCGTTTGCGGGCCGCCTCGAAGGCATACGTTATGACTCGCTCGCAGCCGTAGCGGGTGAACACGCCCGACTGAACGGCGAGCTCTTGAGGCATGTCTAAATACTGGAACCCGCCAACCGGAGCATACTCGCCCTCCGTGTTCTCCCTGATCACGAGCATATCTATGTCGAAGGGCTCCTTGCCTTTCAAGGGCGAAGAGACGCCGGGATACAGGACGCTGGGCCGCTCGTTGACATACTGGTCGAAGCTGCGCCGGATGGGCAGCAACAGCCCGCTCAAGGTGATGTGGTCCTGAATATCCGGGTGGCCGACCGCTCCCAGAAAGACGACCTCGGACTTGGCAAGCTGTTCCAGACCGTCGGCGGGCATCATGGACCCGTTCTCGAAGTAGTAGTCGGAACCCCAGGGGTGCTCCGTGAAGCTCCAGGCGATGCCGTACTCATCGGCCACGGCGTTCAGCACCTTGATGCCCTCTTCTATAACCTCGGTACCGATGCCGTCGCCACGAATTACCGCCACGCTGTGTTCAACCATATGCGTCCCCTCCAGGATATTCCAGCCTATTGATACGCCGCTGCCGCTCACAAGAGCGGCACGTCCCCGACCCCGGCTCGATCGACGGTTTGCGACGGTTGGCTATGATACTACAGATTTCAGCCACCTGCGCGCCGTTCGCGGAGACCGCAGACGCACCACCTGAAGGTGGGCATGCTCCGGCTGCGCAAACGCCAGTGTAAATGTTTTTCGCCGCTTCCAGTGGGTATTGAACGCCCAGGCAAAGATCGAGGTCTTGCTAAAGAATTGCTCCCAGAGGTTCTCCTTGTTGCCGTTCCATAGCTCGACGCGGAAGATTCCCCTTTTCATGGTCCGCCAGAACAGCCTCCAAAATGTGACGGGAAACGGAAGGTCAAGCCAAACGATGGCCGTTGCCCTGGGCCAGACGACGTCTCTGGCGACGCTGTAGTTGCCGTCCGCCACCCACTTGTCGGCTTTCAACGCCTCTCCCAGCTGCCCTCGAAAGATGTCGTCGGGAGTCTCCGTCCAGTTGGGGCCGTGACGGTACGCGTCGAACTCGACGTGCGGCACGCCAAGTATCCCGGAGAGGTCCTTGGCCATGGTCGTCTTACCCGAGCCGCTGGTGCCGATGACGACTATGCGGCTCAGGTCGATGTCGCCGCAGTCGGTATCCTTTTCAAAAGAGGGTGGCATGAATGAAAAGGCCTGGTCAAAAGATTGTGTTGTTGTTTTGGCCGAAGGCGTGCGCTGCCCCCGCGCTGGATTCTTCGCTTCGCTTAGTATGACGGACCTGTCCGCGGTGAGTTCTCCCCCTTATCAAAGGGGGAGATTAAGATGGGTTCGCCCGTTTGTCGTTAGTCGTCGCCCGCGCTCGCCATCTTCGTTGACTTTCCGTGCTTCGCCAGAAAGCCCTGCACCGACGCACGGGCCCGCGTGTAGTCGTAGCTCGCGAATCGCCGCTGGCGGAGCTGCACGACGTCGCCGTTGAAATAGCGCTCATACAGGGTCTGTCGCGAGCCAAACTGAGTTCCTATCATGTCCCAGGCCAGCCTGAAAAGCTGGATTCTGTCACGGGCCTCCAGGTCTGCTCCCTGATAGAACTTGCCGATCTGCTCGGCGAGGGGTCCCGATACGTCGTGCTCGGTCGGGGTCAGCATCAACCCTCCCGCGGCAAGCTGCTGGATGATCTGCGTGACCCGCTGGTAGGCGTCGGGCCACCAGTGCCTCATGACGTTCAGGGGTTCGGGCGCCGGCCAGAGCCCGATGCCTCCTTCGATCGGAGCGGCGTCGGCCTCGGCGGCCCTGAGGAGCGACCGCACCATCTCCAGCGTGTCGATTACCTCCGATATCTTTTCCCGGATATGGTCAAATCTTGTTATGCCGATGCCCTCGGCTATCATGTGCACGAGGCCAAGCATGAACTCCAGCTTGGCGATGTTCTTCACCGCCACCTGCTGCATGTACTGCCGCCAAAGCGGGGCCCGCTGCAGCGCAAGATTGGCAAGCTCGATGTCCTGGAAGGCGAAGACGCGCTCCCAGGGAATCAGAACGTCGTCGAAGATAGCCAGGGCGTCCATCTCGTCGAACTGGCCCGACAGCGGATAATCGTAGAGGGAGTTGCCGGTGTCGTATGACTCGCGGCAGATAAACTTCAGACCAGGCGTGTTTACAGGGATGGAGAACCCGATGCAGTACTTCTTGTCCTCCTCGGCGTCGGGGCGCAGAGGCCTGTATACCGGGGAGTATATCTCGTCGCTAAAGGGCGCCAGCGTCGCCAACAGCTTGGCCCCTCGCACGACGACCCCCTCGTTTGAGTGGCTCACGATGCCCACCGCAACGTAGGGGTCCGGAAGCTCCGCAACCGCCAGGGAGCGGTTGACCTGTGGATGGCCGAAGGTATGAGTCAGGCAGAGGTCGTTCTCGCGAACGTACTCGTAGTAGCTGATGATATTTTCCGCGAACCGGGGGTCCTCACGGCCATACAGGTCCGCCATCTGTCGCATGGCGGTTACGATGACGTTTACGTAGTCCGGCGTGCGGCCGAGTATGCCGTGGGCCGCGTTGGCTGTGATCTCGAAGGCCTGCTTCCGGCGCAACAGGTCGTCCTGGGACTCGGGTATGAGGTAAGAGAGTGAGACGGGCTCGCCGGAAGAGGGCGACGTGAAGCTCATCTTTCCCTGGAGGCCAGGCTCGTGCTGCAAATCGTACAGCGCCGCCTGGGTCTGAGCCATTCGCCTCAGCTTGGGGTGCGTCGTGACGTCCTCGACCCTTTTACCGTCGAGCCATATCTCTCGACCGTCGCGAAGACCCTCCAGATACTGTTTGCCGTTTCGCAATGCCATGTGTCCGACTCCCCGGTTGACTGCGTCTTTACGTCGCTACCACGGCATCGTAGCACAACCGCATTCGCAATTTTCGAAGCTGTCTATCCGGCGACCGCGTCGAAGGCGTACCCGGCCAGCAAGCGGACGTCATCCGGGGGAGCTTCCGGTTCGGAACGGCCATCGTCCAGGGCCAGGCCGCCGGCGAGGTGCTCTCTGCCGACCCAGCGCCAGCCGTCGTTAAGCGGCTCGGAAGCGCCCTTCAGCCTGCAGAAGTAGATCATGTCGATGTGCTGGTGAAATCCGTCAACGGGGTCGTGGATGTCTTCCACCATTATAGTGAAGGGCGCCGCCACCTGGCTGGGGTATTCCAGCTCTATCCCAGGGGCCGTGGATACGACCTCCGCCCGAAGCCCCGTCTCCTCCTCTATTTCGCGTAAGACGGCCTGGACGGGGTCCTCGTTTGGCTCGATATGCCCGCCCGGCGGGAGCCACGCCTTGACTTTTGGGTGCCAGTGCAAAGCGATGCTGTTGTCGTGAACGACGAATCCCGTCGCGGTGAAATGTCTTGTCGTAGCCAATTTAGTGTCCTGCCTGGGAATTGATAAGGGGCATGCAAAATGCATGCCCCTTATATTAGCCACCCTTCGTCATCTATGCACGCCGCGTGAAGCTAGGTCTGCCGCGAGCCCTCTTCAGCGCTCTCAGATTCAGGAGCGTCGGTCGGGCCGCTTTCTTGAGCTTGTTCAGCGTCCTCTTCGACATAGTTCCCACTTCTCGCCCTGGCTCGCCTGGCGCTGCGGGATTCGCGCGGAGGCCTGGGATTCAGTGCCCTGTTCCGCTTGAAGCGCCGCCAGATAAAGTAGGCCACCGCGCCGACAGGAATCCAGGCTGGGCTGAAGACACCCAACACGATAAGCAGCGAACCTACAACCTGGCCCACTCCGGACAGGGCTCGCACAGCCGTCTTGTAGTTGTCGCCGGCGCTCCAACCGGCGATGATGTAGCCTCTGGCCTCCTGGACGAACACAGCTATTTCGCTCAGGGATACTACCTCGCCCGCCTCGCTCTGTCCCTTGACTTCCAGCGTCGCCCGATAAGGTTGGGGCCTGTGATCGGCATATACGTGCTCGGCGATCGCCTTGGTAACTCCTTCCGATGGAACGCCGTCCAGGGGAACCGTACCATCTCCGAAGTCCCATTTGAACGTGATTTCCGTCAGACCTTCGGGTCTCGTAAATGTGCCCGACAGCTCGACGGTCTCGCCTTCTTCCATTACGATCGTCTCGCCCGCGAAGACCTCTATGGTTGGAAGCTTGGTCACTGTGGCGATAAAAGTGTCGGAGCCCTCGGCGACACCGGCGTCGCCCGTGCCGGTCATCTCGATCTCGACGATATACGGCGAATCGCGCTCGTCGTCGTAGTTGTGGGCTATCGTGGCGGTTATTCGCTTGTCGTCTTCAGCCGTGGGAGCCGTGCGGTTGCTGGTCACTGGAGGTCTGCCGTCGCCGAAATCCCAGGCCCACGAGGTGGGACTGCCCGTCGAGGAGCCGCTGAATTGAACAGCCTGCCCTTCGCACTTGGGCCCGTTGTGCGTGAACGACGCCGCAGGCACGTCTTCCACCGTCCAGGCTTGGCTGTAGGGAGCGCTCGATCCGCAGGCGTTCGACGAGATGACGAAGGGCATCAGGGAGATCGAGATCGCTCTGCAGCATCCGGTCGACTTCACGTTCCAGGTCGCGGAAAAGTCTCCAGTTGTGACCCCAGCGAAAAATCGGCATCAAGGCGGCTCCCCAATTGCACCCTTCAATGAACATCGGGAACGGAAACCAATCGTTTCCCGGCATCTGAATTGAAAGGCAAACTCCATACCACTTCCACGGTTGCCGACTCGTGACACAATGGAAATCTGCACCGTCTTCTTAACATGCCCAGAACACAGTGCTTCCGCAATTCTTGTCGAAAGCAGACAGCCGTGGAACCTATCAAACAGTAAGGATGTCAGTGTGGCCGTCCTGACATTCTGGCGCGAGCCTCGCATGAACCAGGCTGCCATTATGGCAGGAACACGGGTCAACATTTTTGCATTTGTGGGGGAAAAACGGCGACGGCTGCCGTAAGATTAAGCGGTATTCCGGCCGTCCTGGTTTTCTGCCCCTCTCGTGTACCAATTCCGTTCGCACAAGTCACTCTAACCAACGGGACAATGGACAGCGATGACCGAACGCCTCGACCCGCGACATGCCGTCTACGTCGGCAGCTTTGATCCGGTGACACTGGGACACGAAGACATTGTCTGCCGGGGCGCGCGGCTGTTCGACCGCGTGACGGTCGGCGTGGGCGTTAACCCGGACAAGAAAGCGCTGTTCACT
>JADFKI010000020.1 GCA_022565015.1 Chloroflexota bacterium | reverse complement strand
GCCTCCTTGAAGACCGCATTTTTGTCCGGAGAGAGATTTATCACGCAGTTCGAGATGATGACATCCGCGGTCTCGTCGGGTAGGGGCGTGCTCTCCATCTCGGTGAGGTGGAACTCCGCGTTGGAGACGCCCAGCTTTTCGGCGTTGGAGCGCGCCAGGTCAATCATGTCCTGCGTCATGTCGACGCCTATGACCCTGCCCTCGGGGCCGACCGCACGAGACGCGAGGAAGCAGTCGATTCCTCCGCCGCTCCCGAAGTCTATAACCGTTTCGCCGGGTAGGAGCTCGCCGATGGCCGTCGGGTTTCCGCAGCCGGCGGACGCCATGACCGCCTCGTCCGGGAGACCCTCGATCTCCTGAAGGCTGTAGAGGTCCGTGGCGGCCCCGCACTCACCGTCGTCGCCGCAGCAAGCGCTTGCGTTCCGAGCGACGTCGGCGTAGCGCTCCCGTACGATCTCCCTTATGGAATCGTTAGTTCGTTCAGCCATCTGTTTCCCTCCGCCAGAGTTGATTTGGACCTGAATCGATTTCGATGCCTATAAAGCTTCTCTAGTTTGAACACCGCTCCGAGCTAGGTGCAACACGCGCCGGATTCCGGCGGGCTCGCGCCTGCGTCGGCCACGGACTGTTGAAGGTAGGGAAGCACGTTTGCCCATACCTGGGCCGCCGTCCGGTGTGCTTCCTTACCCTTGGAGGTGAGGTGGCAGACCTTTCGCTCCCGCCCATCAATGGTCTCCGGAACGCACTCGATGTAGCCCGCTCTGACCAGCTCTTTGATCGTGGGGTAGATCATGCCGTCCGTTGGCCGGCTCCAGCCCTCGCAGCAGGACTCTATATTGTTGGCTATGTCGTAGCCGTGCATGGGCCTCTTGGACAGCATATCCAGCAGGAAGTAGCGGGAGACGCTCTTCTTGATCAGGCTCTCCCAATACTCCTCCGTGACCATCTCGGGGCGCTCGGTGAGTACCATACCTATCCTTCATATGTATTGGTTGGATATATATTAGACAGATAGGTATGTCGTGTCAAGGGCCGACGTCGGCCTCGTCGAAAGATGGTCTCACCGCCGCCCAATCTAGACCGGCAACGTCTCACAGACCTGCTTGCCGGCTGTGGTACTTCCAATGGTGTGCGTCGGAGGGTGCGGCCCGGAGCCTATGAAAGCGAAAAGGCCATGAATCGGGCGACCTTGCCGCCGAATCATGGCCTGTCGGTGCGATGGATTTTTGGGACCCCGCAACTCAAGCCCGATGATGCAGGTGATCAACCATACGAGTCATCGGGCCTTAGTATCGGTGCCGTGGATTTTGAACGACTGGGTTGAGAATTTCCGAACCGGGCCGGGCTAATTGCTTCCGTAGGTCGCCCAGAGGGAATTCACTATATGCTCTTTAACATTTTTCGAGCCGTGGTCTTCAGAGCAGATGGTTACGTCCATTACTGCCGTGTCGTCCGACTCCCGGACGCTGAATCTCAACCAGCACAGGTGATTGCCGTGTGCAACGCTGTCCCATGCCCTTATGACGTAGCTCTCTTTCCTGGCCCCTTCCAGCACGCGACTGTTCCAGGGTCTTCCACCGGGGCTTTCGTATGATGCCGCGAACCTGTCAATATCGTTGGCAATTAGCTTTGCCGGTACGTGGAATTGCTCCATTCTTTTCCCTCCTGCCGTGTCCCCCAACATGCGAAAGAGTAGGCCCCCTGAGGACGTCGGGCCTCCATTGACCTTACTTGGACGGCTGGGAGGAAAGTGAAACAAGGCTCATGCACCGCTTGTTAGACTGAGGTAACTGGTTGGGAGAAGTCCGATTTTCGAGGGGTTTTTCGCATACATAATCGGGCGTTGTTGAAATGATAATCGCAAGTTATGAATGAAAGCAGTTCTACTGCGCACCCAATGCGAGTGTCCGACGCTGGTGTTTCGGAAAATAGCACGGAGCGGTCATCCGGTAATGGCCCTGAAAATCTGCTGGCCCTCCCGGAACAGATCGACCACCTCCGCGCGCTGAGAGTCGTTGTAGAACCGGCCCTTCTTGTTCACCCACTCCAGCGATCGTTCTATGGACTGGTCCAGCCATTTTGCGGCGGTAATCTTCTCTTCACCGGCCCTGCCGACGCTCACGTAAATCGGGCTCGTGTGGGCGAATACGGGCTGTGCGAAGCTGTCTCTGGTATCGCTGAATAGCCTGGCGGCCAGCCACCCGTCGGCAGTCGCGGGTACATCCGACTCCAACGTGCCTTGACATGATCCCTGCTCGAAGCTCTGGCTTGCGACTACCTTCCCGTTGAACAGGAGCTCGACCCGGTGCACAGAATAGTGGGACTGCCAGCTCACGAGAGCGGAGAGCCTTTCGTCTACGTTGGCCTCCAGCGAGGACCCCGGCTCCTGCTCCTGGATCGTGAGATGAAGCGCCGGACCGTTGGTTACGAACGTGCGGCCCTCTTTCAAGGCCTGAAGCCAGGAATCGTAATCGAAGTCCACGCCGGAGTGGGCGTAGACGCGGTTCGCGGAGCTTATGTACCAGTCGGACCCGGTGGATGCGGGCAACCTCAATCCTGCGTTGAGCATCCTGTAGTAGATGTCGTACTCGGCGTCGTTCCAGCTGGGGTCGAACAGGTTGAAGGCGTCGAGCTTTCCCAGTGCGGCGGCCACGGGGGCCTCCATGCCCTGGCCGTTGTGGCACCATATCACGATTCCACCCTGGCGCCTTGCGTCGTCGCAGGCGAACGAGAGCGGAGGATAGTCAGGCTCGAAGGGGTCCACCAGAACGCCGCGGCTTAAAGGCTCCACCGCGTTCCGTAGGTTGAGCAGCATTATGTGGCCATACCCGATCGTCCACGGCTCCTGATTGTGCCTGCTCTCCTCCCCGCATTGAACGTAGTGGTGCGCCGACGAGAAGTCGTTGAGCATTCCGACGGGGTACTTGTTGGTGGCGTATTCGAGGTCCCCTCTTTTCAGGATGCTTACCGCCGTCATTCGCAGGTCCTCTACTCGGGGGTCCAGCCGTAGTCGCTCGTCGGGGCGGGACTCCTTTTCATCGTAGTGTATATGCGTGTTGCCGGGGTGCCACCCACGCTGAGCAAGGTCGGACCATCGCCGCATCACGACTTCCGTCGTCAGCGTTCCCCTCTTTGGGGCCTCGACGTCGATCTTTGCCGGTACGTATTCCGTGCCTCGCTCGACAAGTATCCGGGTCGGTCCTCGCACTACGTCGACTTCGAAGGTCCCGTTGGAATAGAAGAAGGGCGAGCCTGGTCCCACCTTCAATATCGCGTCCTTCGGATGAACGAACTGTCCCGAAGAAGCCAGCACCTGGACTCTAGCCTCGATCAGTTCGCCATTTTGTTCGTCGATTATCCTACCTGAAACGATTGACAACCTACTCACTCCTCTGAATTTCCGAGGCGCTTCTTTTAGAGGCTAGCACCAGTCGGTCTGGGTGCGAGCACCCATGGACCCTGAGGATATCACCAAGCGTACCAGCATGGGCAAAAGTCACGTAGCTACACGCAGCCGATAGATGGCGTTAATCGGCCTGTAGACTGCTTAACAGGCATCAGAAGGGTCCTCAGTATAAGACGGCCGCTAAGGGTAGTTTTAGACACTTATTAGAACCCGTACACGCCTCGGTCCCTAATCATCGGGGCCGGTCAAACGCGAGGCCAAACGCGATGGAGGCTACCCACAGTATGAATTACGTAGTGGCTCGGTATTTCATTCGGCCCAGCCATATTAACTTTAAGGCGCGGTTATATGAATCTTCATCAACTGCAGGTTTAGCCGCGGTTTCACATTATCCGGGGCAATCACAGATTTCTGACTCAAGCTTAAATTCAGAGGTTGGGGCAGGTATGATTCCAGTCAAGACCGAAGGGTCCCGCAATGGAAGGGTCAGCTCTTCCGCGAAGCAGACGCTCAAATTGCTTGAAGTCTATCGGGAGACTTCGGATCCGGGCGCCAGAGAGCAGCTTGTAACGAATTACGTGCCCCTGGTAAGGCGCCTTTGCCGCAGATTTCGCACCTCCAGGGAGCCCCAAGAAGACCTCTTTCAGATAGGCATGATAGGCCTTCTGAACGCCATAGAAAAGTTCGACCCCGAGCGAGGCACCAGCTTCTCATCGCTGGCCATACCCGAGGTCCTGGGAGCGATTCTAAACTACCTCCGCGACCACGGCAGCCTCATAAAAATACCCCGCACGCTTCGCAGAAACAAGCTGACGCTGGATAAGATGGCGGAGAATCTTGCATCATCTCTCGGGCGATGGCCCACCATGACGGAGCTGTCCGAGGCATGCGATCTCTCAGAAGCGGAGATCAATGCCGCGACGGAGCTCGGCAGAATCGGCGACCCCAGGTCGCTGGACGAAAGCGTCGACTCCGATGATTCAGAGGGCAGCGCCACGCTCGCGGAGTACGTCGGCTCGATAGATCAGGAGTTCGACCTGTCTCTGGACCGCCTCACTCTCGCGACGGCCCTGGACACCTTGCCCGACCGTGAGAAGAATATCCTGCAGCTCCGGTTCTACAAGGGAATGTCGCAGAGGCAGATCGCCGAGCAGATCGAGATCTCACAGATGCACGTGTCCAGGCTGGAGCGCGCGGCCCTTCAAAAGCTTCGCAACGTGCTGCAGAAGAACTCCGCGGCCCTGAATGCTCCCGACGTCAGGCCGGGCAGGCCCAGACGGCAGGTTTACACAACGGGATAGGGCTTTCCCGCCTAGGAGACCCCGGCGTCCTCCAATAGCTTGTGCAGCGCCGTCAAGGCCTCGGCGTTCTCGTCGAGGGTGAAGCCGTCCACCTTGTAGACCTTTTCCGTCGTAATGCCGTCAACGGCGCCCCAGTCGACGGACTTCTTGATCAGCTCCATGTCTTCTTCCACGGATAACAGGACATTTTTGCCGCTTAGCTTGGAAAGAGATGCCGCGAGTCCGTACCCACCCCAGTTGGATACGCTTGCCAGAATCAGCCTGCTTACCGACACCACACAGGGTTTTTTGACCAGAGAGTCTATTGTAGTAACCTCTTTGGCCAGGTTTCCCAGTCCGATCTCGTTGCCGCCGTCCCCAATTCCCACCGTGTGCGGGAAGCTCGTAAACAGGTGATCCAGACGTGCATTGAACTCAGAGATGTCCCGGCCCAGCATATTTCTGTAGAGGCCCTCGTCGGTCCAGCCACACCGCTCTATGGCTATCAGGACCGACGGGTCTAGGTCTGCCAGCATTTCAGAGGCGATCTTCTTGCTGGTGTCGTCGTCCGTTATCTCAAAATCGATCACCTTCGAGCGATCACTCTTGATGGCCTCCATGAGCCCGAAGGTATGCCTGTCCGTTACGTATATGACCTCGAAGCCCAGGGCCTCGAGCGCGTTGCCAATGGCTACCGCGCCGGGGGGGCCGTCGGTCTCCGGAGCGCCCGCGGCCAGAATGTAGAATCCCGTGGTGATTACGGCCTTGCCCGGGTGCTCCAGAATGAACCCGGCCGCCTGGTCACAGAAGTCCGCCGGCAGGTACTGTTGCAGCTTCGAGATGCCCCTGCGGTCCCGGTCCAGAATGATATCTTCAATGGTCATCGGCCCCTCCTAAAAGTAGCGGATTCGGCTCCGGCCCAACGCCCGTCGAGCAAACGGGCTACAGGACGGCAAGGTCTTCGTCCTTCTTGTCAGTGATAAACATGTATCCAGGCGAGTGGGTAATCATGAGCGGCGGCTTGACGCTCATGGCCACGGACTGGGGTGTGACGCCGCAGGCCCAGAACACGGGCACCTCCCCCTCCTTGATCTCGACAGGGTCGCCGAAGTCCGGCGCGAAAAGGTCTGCTACGCCGATGGCTTCCGGCTCGCCGATATGCACGGGCGCACCGTGGACCGCCGGAAACCGGGAGGTCACCTGCACCGCCCTGACCACCTTCCCCCTTGGTATCGGCCGCATGGAGACGACCATCGGCCCGGAGAAGGCCCCCGCCGGTGTCGTCTGAATATTGGTGATGAACATGGGCACGTTGGTGTTGGATTTGATGTGCCTCATCTCGATGCCCGCGCGAATCAGCGCCGTTTCGAAGGAGAAGCTGCAGCCCAGCAGGAAGGATACGAGGTCGTCCCTCCAGAACCCGCCCAGGTCTTCGATCTCGGCCGACATCTCGCCGTTCTGGTACACGCGATACAATGGCACGTCGTAGCGGAGGTCCGCTCCCGCGGCGAACTGCTTGGGCTCGACTTCACCCGCCTCCACGACCTCCAACAAAGGACAGGGCTTGGGGTTTCTCTGGCAAAACAGCAGAAAATCGAAGGCCAGGTCCCTGGGTAGAATGGCCAGATTGGCCTGTACGTGGCCGGGAGCCATGCCGCTGGTGGGTCGGACCAGCTCGCCCTTCCGCATTAGCCCTCTGAGCTCTCCAGGGGTTTCGGGAAGCGTGGACAGTGTCATGACGGCATCCTCTCGCAAGTGTCTTGTTTCTCAGATGTTCTCGGCCCGAACGTACGACCTCGCACATGGCTAGATTATTATCTGGGCGTCATTGAGTCAAGGAGGGGCCGGATTTGTGTGAGACGTCGCCGCATTTGAAGGCATTTCAGGGTTGGATCGGGTAGTAGAGGTCGGGTTTGAATATCGCCCTTGACAATAATGTCCTTTACTGCAAAAATTACTGCATATGCATGTAAAGCTCACTTGTTAGGAACTACAGCATGGACTTTCAGTCTGATGGAGTAAGTCCGGCGAAGTGCAACGAAATGCTGACGATCTGTACGGCGCTAAACCTCAGGAAGGCGTCCAGGGTCGTAACGAAGCTTTTCGACGATGTCCTCAGGCCAATAGGTCTGCGTTCTACTCAGCTCCCCATTCTGGTCACGCTTAGATTGCTGGGGCCGACGACCATGAGGCAGCTATCCGCCGAGCTCGCAATGAGCCCTACGACGCTGACGAGGAACCTTAGGCCCTTGGTGAAGCGAGGCATGGTCCAGGTATTGGCCGGAGATGACAGGAGGACGCGGGAGATATCCCTTGCTGAGGAGGGTCGCAAATTACTCGAAGAGGCCGTGCCGCTCTGGGAGAAGGCGCAGGGATTCACCGTGGAGAGCCTGGGACGGGACCGATGGCGTAATCTGATTACCGAGTTGTCGGCGGCAGTGGAGGTGGTTCAGGCTCAATGAACGAATAGCAAGCAGATCGGACTATATTTTTTTCATTAATAGATGCATATACATGTATAAAACACCGATGGATGTTATGGATCCCGAGAATGAGAATGAGAATCCGGGCCTAACTGGTCAAAAGGTCGTAATTCGAATGGGGGATCAACAGCTCAACCTTACTGATGATCAAGAGACCGGACCATCGGTGTCACAGAATCGGGAAAATGCCGGATGGCAGGCTTCACCAGGAATTCTAGAATGGAGTTCGACGAATGAAATATGTGGCAAATTTTGATTACCGAGTTGTCGGCGGCAGTGGGGGTCGTCCAAGCTCAATGAACGAATAGCAGGTAGATCGGACTATATTTTTTTCCTAATAGATGCATATGCATGGAAAGATTAACGGAGGATGTTTTGGATTCCGAGACTGAGAATGGAGATCTGGGCCTTGGGGTGCTTGTTCGCGCTCTGGAGCCCTCCGCGGATGCCCTGGAGATAACCGACCTTGAGGGGAATATTGTTTATGTTAACGGCTCCTGGAGCCGGCTTTTCGCGTGGGATGGAAAAGACGTGGCCGGAGCCGCTTGGGACCTTGTGCGTGCCGATGGCGCCGAATATATCGAAGTGAAGAATTCGTGGAAAAGATGCGTAGAAGTGGTGACTTCCCAGGGTACGTTTTCTGCCTCGATACCGGATGGGGCTAAGCGGGTGGTGTCTTACGCACGAACCCTGAGCCGAGACTCCGATGGCGCGGCGTTCGCCGTCGTTACGATCTACAGGCCTATTTCTGAAGCGGCCACGATTCGTGAGCCGTCTCAGCTCCTTGTGGCGTTGCTAGAGAGACGGTACGACGGAGTGGCGGTGCTGGATGAAGACGGATCAGTCATCGCCGCCAATAAGCCTTTCGCCATATTGGTTGGATACGAAGGAAGAGAGACGATAGGCCTTGGTATCGATACCATCATGCCGGGCGTCGAAGAGATAAAATCCCTTGTGAGCGGGGGAGTCGTCTGGTGGGGCGGCAACGTGGATGTGGCCCGTCAGGACGGTAGCTCGATATCTACCTGGATGAGTATGGATACCGTAAAAGACCCTCGAGGCCGGGTAATCGGCTTCGTTTTGAGGACGAAATCCGCCGGCGCTCAGGAGATTCCAGGGCGTGATCTCGCCGGTCTTCCCACAGATCCTCTGAGCAGGCTGGTACATGATATGAGAAACGTATTTACGGCCATCGAATCAAATCTTTACCTGGCGCTGCGTATAAGCACAGACCAGAGTATGCATCAGCGGCTGGTCGCAATTCAGGACGCTTCGAAGAAGGGGATCGAAGTATTGGACAGCGTCCATCATTGATCGTCAGCGCCCAGCGCGAGCCAACAGCGAAGCACACGAGGGCGAAAATGATGAATGCTATATTGAAAAGAGGCCACGACCTATGCGGGTACGTGGCCTCTTTTGGCTAGTCAGGCGCTCATGCCCGCGAGCGAGTTGGACGCTCCGAAGGCGGGCAGCTTCCAGGTTACGCCACCAGGGCGACACTGGACGACAGCATGTCGATGAAGGCCGTCTGGACAGCCGACATCTTTTTTTCCTTGATATAGATCAGGTGCAGCTTAACGGGAGCCGTGAGGGATTCGATCTCCAGGACCTTCAGAAGCCCGGCCTGAAGCTCGACCTCCACTGACTGCCTTGCGACCAGCCCTATGCCTCTCCCCCCCATAACGGCCCATTTGATCGCCTCGTCGCTGCCAAGCTCCATCAGAACGTTGTCCGTTAGCCCGTTCGCCTCCATCAAACCGTTGGCGATTCGCCTCGACTCGGAGTCGGGTTCCCTGACGATGAAAGACTCTTCTTCTAATTTGACGATTTCGGAGCCGATCTTCCTGGCCAGGCGGTGCCCCTTGCTGCAGATCGGAACGATCTCGTCATCGATCAGGTGCTCGGATGCCAGGTCGAACTTCGAGGACTCGCCGCCTATGAATCCCAGGTCGAGGGTGCGGTCCAGCACCATCCTCTCGACCCTTTCCGCCGGGAACACGCTCATCGAAAGCTCAACGCCGGGATGCGACTGCTTGAACCTGTCCAGGTAGCCAGGCAGGTGATACTGCCAGTCCACGGCGGCTCCAAGGTTCAGCCGGCCTATGGACATCCCTCGCAGGTCGTCCATCTCCGCCTTGAGCTCGTCGGCGACTGAAAACAGCTGTTCAGCCTTCCTGTATAGGACCTCGCCCGCCTTGTTGACCACGGAGCGGCGCCCGACGCGATAGAAGAGAGAAATGCCCAGCTGCTGCTCCAGGGCCTTTATGTGGGCGGATATAGCCGGCTGACTCATATAGAGGCTGTCACCGGCCTTTGAAAGTGTTCCTTCGTTGACTACCGTATAAAATACGGCAAGTCGGTGCAGGTCCAATTCAAACATTACGTAATACTTCCCCCAATTGGGCATAAGTCAGTCGCAAGACCGGTAGAGACTGCGTGCTCTAATGTGCCTTGCGAAAGATTTCTGGAATGTGTGCGTTATCCCATAGGGCAGAGATAACGTCGCTCGATGGCGTCCAAGATTAAGGCTATCAAGCCCGGCTTTGACTAGCGTCGTGGCATACACCCACAAGGGTGTGTGTTGCACGCCATACCCCACATACCCACCGCCCGTACAGAACATCACTTCAGCCTATGGATTGATTAACCAATGGCAATGGTTGGCGGATTGACGAATTGGTGGTTATCTGCCATGTTATTGTAGGGGTTGGCACCCATAGGGGCATGGGTGTAGGCCTCACAGCCTTTAGGTGCCTGGGGCCAGGCGGGCGTCTGCCGAGGATAGTCCGCCCTTTCCGTGACGGCAGCGCAGTCGTGGATGGGACGTAGTTGGGGGATCGCAAACATATGTGGCGTGTTATTGTTCCCGTCGCCCTTATTTTTAGCCTACCTGGGCTATTAGTGGGCTTCAAGGTCATCTTTCTCGCTCCAGGGATGACCGTCCTGGCGACGGCCGCTGCAATTATTGCGGTGCAATCACTGCTTGGGGCCGCGCTCTGGTCCTCGAAAAGCAGGTCGGGCATCCTCATCGTCGCTCTGGCCATCGCGATAGCCATTCTGCCGGAGTACTCAATTGACGCCTTTCTTTCCTGGTTGGGTGGAAGCCCCAATTCCCAGGGTCACCCTGAATACACATTAGCCCCGGTCCTGGGAGGCAGCAGAATGCTCCTGGGCGTTGCGTGGCCCCTGCTCATGGGCGCCCTTCTCCTGAATCGACGTGGGGGCGGTGGTAATTCCCGCGGTGTCCCTGGTTTCGAGCTATCAATCCTGCTTCTTGCGACCCTCTACCTGTTCACTATCTATTTCAAAGGCCACCTGTGGCTGATGGATGCCCCCGTGCTGCTGATGCTGACCGCTTTTTATCTCTGGAAAGCCCTGAGCCGAAAGGAGGCGGACGTCGGCCGCCCGGCTGAGCACAATGGAACTCAGCATGAAGATTCCTTACGGCCGTTTGAGAGGAATAGGGTCAGGCGTTTCGAAGCCTCGCATACCGGTGGGCTTCCCTTATACGGTGCGCTTGCCATCCTGTTGTTCGGCGCATTTGTGCTCATCTTCGTCACACAGCCATTCACACAGGGCCTCTATATTCTGGCCGGGGAATACGGCGTGGACAGATTTACCCTCTTTCAGGGGGTTTTGCCCTTTATCTCCAAGTCGCCGCTCATAGTATTGGTCGTCATGTTGGCGTGGAGGAATAGGGGCGAATTCGCGGGCTCGATACTACTCAACTCGCATTTCGCGATACTAGCGCTTGCCGTAGCCCTGGTGCCTCTGGCCGGACTCATGCGAGGCATGACGCCCGGCGTTTCCGACGTCATCCTGCTCGGCGACCGACAACGCATGGAGCTGCTGCTAACGGCGTCGCAGTCCCTGATGGCCATAGTCATTCTTGCCGGGCCGAAGATCTCATGGAAGGGCGCATCGGCGCTGGCGATTCCCTTTGCTTTCGAGTGGCTCGCGCATGGCCTCCTGACTCCGGAGGCAGACCTCGCGATGGTGCAGGGGACTTTCGTCGTGATTTACCTCCTTGCGGCCGCCGCCCTTCTCCTTACAGACAGGTCAAGAATGACGGTCCTGACAGGCGCGGTCGTACCGGAAGTGAGGGTGCGGTCAAGAAGGCCGGTGTCGGAGCACGAGGCCTCGCTAACGGCTACGGGGGTGAGGCACGCAGCAGTCACGGCCGATAGCGAGCTTGTGACGTCGGTGGGAAGCAGTCCCGTCGGGCGGACGGCTCAGGAATCGGAGTCCGCGAGTCCCTGATTCGCCGGCGCCCACGTATAGAAGCCAGCACCTTTATTCTAGGATGCTCCCATCTCCTGGAATGCCCATCGGTGGAAGCCGACCTCGCAAACCAACCTGCCGTCGAAACGACAAAAAGGAGATGGGAGTGTTCGGTAGACAGCGATAGAAGGCCTGTCTCGACTCGGTACCGGCCGGGACGTCTAGTCCCTGAGCGCCACGAACATTCCGCTGTTCTTTGGAACGATCAGGCTCGTCAGCTGGTCCCGAGTGATCGGACGCTCCAATACGGCATACGAGCCGGCATTTAGAGCGGTCCTGACGTCATTTTCCCCGGGAGCCCTGGCTATCATGATAATGGTCGTAGACTTGGATGCATTCCTGACCAGGTTGAGCGTCTTCTGCCATGACTGGTCCGGAAGCTGCATGTTCATCAGAGCGACTTCGTACTCATGGGACTCCAAAGCCCCTGGGGCCTTAGAAGGGTCCTCCAGGATCGTTACTTTGAACCCGATTCCCTTCAGTAAGTCTGAAAGCTCCTCCGCCATATTCTGGTCATTTTCCACTAAGAGTGCGTGTTTCGTCTGAGGCATGGTCCCCCCTCCATGGACAGTCGAAATTTATATGCGCCCGATCTCGGGACGGCCAAGGGCGTGCGGATCTCGAGAACGTCTTATCCCAGCCGCCTTATGGCCGACATCAGATGTTCTAAGGTAAACGGCTTCGTCAACGCGGGGCTACCCGTCCTATCGACGAACGCCTTCGTGCTGGGATTTGTGGTGTCACCCGTAATAAACAGTATCCTTGGTCGAGCGTTGGAGTAGAGCTCTTGGACATGCTCGAATAACGCCTCGCCATCCACGCCCGGCATTCTGACATCCAATATCATTAGGTCATACTTGTCGAGGTCGGGCTTCCGGATGACGTCTTCGCCTCGTTCATGCACGTCGACGCTATGGCCGAAGTCCGTGAGCGCCCTCGATAGAAACTCCGCGACGGCCGGCTCGTCGTCGACGATGAGTATCTTCATCTTGTCCGGCAAGCCGGCGAAGAAGGCCTCGTCGATAGGCATATCGAGTCCGACGTCCCCGATGGGAAGATCGACTATGAACGCGGCGCCTTCATCGGGCTTGCTTTCGACCGTTATGGCGCCGCCATGCTCGTGAATGATGCCGTAGCAGATACTCAGGCCGAGGCCGGTGCCTTGCCCGACCTCCCTGGTCGTAAAGAACGGGTCGAATATCCTTGAAATATTCTCCTCCGGGATGCCCAGACCGTCGTCGCTGATGGACACACGGACGATGTCGTCTAATCTGCGCACGTCTATGGTCAGCGTGCCGGCTCCCCGTGCCTCCGTCATGGACTGCTCTGCGTTGATGACCATGTTGAGGAAGGCCTGGTCCAGCTGATGCTCGTCGCCCATGATCAGCGGAATTCTAGGCTCTATGATCTTCACCAGCTCGATGTTGCCTACCTGCATCTCGTAGGACCTGAATTCGAGGACCTTCTCCAGGATGTCGACCACGTGAACGGGTTCCTTCTTTGGCTTGTACCTGCGGGCAAACGACTGGAGATTGGCGATTATCTTGGAGGCCCTCTTCGCCTGAGTGAGGATCTTGTCCAAGTCTTTTTGGACTGTTTCATCTACTTCACGGCGCATGGCCAGCTGGGCAAAACCCATTACCGCCGCCAGCGGGTTGTTGATCTCATGCGCTATGCCGGCCGCCATCTCGCCGATTGAGACCAGCCGGCTGGCCTCCATGACCTGGGACTGGCGCTTCTTCCACTCCGTTATCTCGTCGAAGGTCGCCAAAATGCCCTTGCCGGAGTCGGACAGTTCGATTCTGGATATCGACACCAGGAAGTGACGCTTCTCGTCGGAAGAATCGGCGGTGGTGCAGCTGAACTCCAGCTCGGGCATGGATTCACCTGAATCCATGCTGCTCCGTATTACGTCTTCCAGCTGTCCGCCGGAGAAGGCGTCGCTCAGCAAAACGAGCTCATGCGACTGAGAGCTCAGGCCGAACAGCTCAGAGAAGCGGCGGTTGTTCAATACGATTTTCAGGCCGTCTGGGTCGTCGCGTAAGATAACCAACGCGTTTTTCATATGCTCCAGAATAGACTGGCTCAGCATGTTACTCGCGTTGTCGGATTCAGAGAGTTGGGCCCCTCCGCGGAATCCGTTAAGGCTCACTTCTGACTTCCCCGTCTTCATAGCATCCGCTGATTCCAATTGTTACCGCCTTGCCCTGCGGGGCGTACATACGGGCCACCGAATACGGGGCCCGCATACCTTCGTATGGCTCAAGCTGTCATATTGCGCTTCAGAAGCGCCAAGACCTGCTGGGCCTGGGTAAGCAACGACGCCGCGTCCACGTCTTCCATCCCTTCTGTAAGCACGCCCAGGTTGACGTCCGCTTCGGCTTCCCCGGCGAAGATATCCAGAATGTCCTGGCTCAAGGCGTCGTCATCATCATCCTTGGCTTCGCCTTCATCATCTTCGCCGTCCAAGGCCCCTTCCAGGGCGCTATCCAGTATGGAAAGCTCGGACGCCTGCTCGTCGCTTGGTTCACTGTCATTATTATCTGAAAGGTCTAGATTATCTAGGGATATCCCGCTTCCATTCTGTTCTGATTCTTCAGAGGGTTCCTCATTGTCGTCCTCGCCTTTCTTTTTCTTGCCGAATAACGGCATGATGGTGTTCCTTTCACGGGGTTTTCATTTCTGCCGGCGTTCTGAAAGATCCTATGTTGTCACAATAGACTGGAATATCGAATGGGCAAACATTGGAACGGCAATCATCATGATTCCCGTTATCGTAAACATGATCGCCAGGTTATAGCTCAACTTCAGGTTACTACCCCCCTCGGCGGCCTTAGGTGCGAAGGCATCGGCCCCCGTAAGCACGACGACGACGAATGTCACGAGGAAATTTACGAGTCCCAAATTGATGTCGCCGAAGGTAAAGAGCTCGCCGATTGCCATGCTTGAATTCGGTAGGTTAGAGGTCCCGCCATCCGTGAGGAAGTCGGCGCTTGCCTGGATATTCAAAGAGAAGAGCTTCATGATTTCGGGTATAAACAGAAGCAAGGCGATCATCGCGCCGTGTAGAGGCATGATGAGATACCTGAATGTCGTCGCTACCATGTCTCGGTTGGCCCTCAGGAACGCAATATTGGAGGAAAAGAGCGCCGATGCGGAGCCTGCTTTTCCGGCGTCCGCTCCCAGACTCAGAGCATCCCAGAACATGTTTTTCGTGCGGTCCACCAGCTCGCTTCCGGTCTCATCGACGAACCTGTCCCAGCATATCTCAGGATTTAGGCCTGCCTGAAGTCTCAAGTGAAGCCGGTCTATCTCTGGAGTGAGAGAACCCATGGACCTTCTGTCTATCTGACCCAGTGCCTCCGTCACCGTCGTCCCGATTGCAGAAGTCACGCCGCCCAGGACCCGGACGACGGTGGGGATGTCTGCGTCTAATCTCCCAATTCTCTTGTCGTCTCGGGTTATGATAAATCCCGGTACATACAGAAAAACCGCCAGGATCAAAAAGATCCATCCCAGCTCGATGCCGACGAAGAGCGCGATGGCGCCAATCATCACTCCGATGGGCGTAAGTATTTTGAATAGCTTGTGGGCCAGTATCTGGTTTTTAGACGTAGGGCCCCTGGGTCGGGTCTTGACCTCGTGTGGCGCGCTGACATAGATGATCCAGCCGCCCAGAATCGTTACGAAAACCATAGTCAGGGCCAGGCCGACGGTGATAGTGGTGCCTATGTCGTAGATCATCATCGAGATTACGGACACGATGACGATAAGTGCGGCCGCGACCACCAGGGTCACGTATGCATCGGTCCACTTCTTGAGCGATTCGACGTCCCGCTCGTACCTGTTGGCGAAGGTGGCCGCCATGGCCTCCGACTCCCGCAATAGGAAGTCGGCCTCGTCTTCACCCGCACTCATGGCGCCGGAGAGCCGCAACAGAAAGCCTCGGATCTCATTGATCTTTGTCCTCATAGCGACCCTGCGGCAGGCATCCGCATAATCGACGTTCAGCTTCTGTGCTAGAAAGTGAACGTTGGCGAAATACTTGGAGGATGTGTATGGCATTTTCGAGGCGTGTTCGAACAGCTGGGTGCGAGTTATGCCCGAGGTCGCAATCGTAGACAGGTAGGCAAGCTGGGCGAACAGGTCGAACAGAAGGTTGCGATCGCTTCCAGGTACCTTTCGGTTGCCCTTGCGAAGAGCAACCTCTTCTCCCTCTAGCTCAGAAGATCCCTTCCCTCTGAGCCTTAGAGATGACCTTATAGAATTCATAATAGTCATTTACACCGCTCTGTGAGAGCTTCTCGAGGATACGGGCGCGTCTCTTGACCAGCGCATATATTTGACGTTTCTTGGTTGGGGGAATACCCCGCATCGGCGCGATCTTGTATTCCAGCAGGTAGCTGTTGTTCTCGCCAACGAAGTCGAATTCGTCAGTTACCGGATTCCACTGGAAGACCTCGGCGAAGGAGAACGAGTCCGCCGCCGAGTCGTAGCTGATGATCTCGGATATGCTCACCGCTCGACGCCCGAACTTCCCATTGGGCAGCCGGACGGAGCTCTGAATTACCACGATGTTAAGGTTCTCTATATAGGTCTTTGGAACGCTGATCGGGCTGCCCGTCAGCCTCTGAATCAGCTTTTGCACGGATGAAGCGTGGAATGTAGACATGCACGAGTGACCCGTCTGCATGGCCTGAAATGCAATGAGGCCTTCTTCTCCACGAATCTCACCGATGATTATCTCGTCCGGGCGCTGTCTCAGCGCCGCCTTGAGGAGATCAAACATTCCTATACCGGTGCCTTCCTGCCCGGGCTTCTCCGCGCGAGTCACCTCGCGGATCCAGTTTGGATGCGGGACATGGACCTCGGCCGTGTCCTCGATGGATACGATCTTGGCGTTGGCTTTAATAAAGACGGTAATCGCATTCATTAGCGTAGTCTTGCCCGACGCGGTTTCTCCGGAAACGAAGATGTTCATCCCGCTCTCAATGGCGATGGAAAGGTAGGCAGCCATCTCATAGTTCAGGCTGCCGAAGTTGACGAGTTCCAATAGGCTCAACGGAATTTCCGAAAATTTACGTATCGTGAAGTTGCTGCCGCGCTTTGATACGTCTGTGCCATATACGATGTTTATACGTGAACCGTCGGGTAGAACTGCGTCGACAACAGGAGTGCGAAATGTGACGGGCTTCTTAATTCGCTCGGACAGCCTCAGGACAAAGGTGTCTAGCTCCGCCTCCTCTGTAAAGATAAATGCCGTTTGCAATCCGTCAAAGACCTTGTGCTCGATGAATATGGGGCCAAGCCCGCTGCAGCTGATGTCCTCGATGTTGTCGTCGTGAATCATGGGGTCCAGGACGCCCATGCCTATCTTGTCCCTGATGATAATGTACTTGAGGACTTTCTTGTCTCGGGCGCTCAAATGCAGGCCCTTATCAGACTTGTTTCTAATGAGCTTGTTCAGGAAAGCGCGTAGCCCACTCTCGTCCGTGGGTTGGTCCTGGGTGATTACGTCCAGAAGACGCAGCAGCACCTCCTTCTGCTCTTCAGGAGTATCCGCTCCCTCAAACTCCATCGGGTAGTCCATGAGAAGCATCTCTACTTCTCGTATCAAGTCCCTTTCATCCAATCCACTGCTTAGCTTCGGCTCGATAAAGATGTAGAACGCCCTGCCGCCCTCCGGGTCTTCCATGATGTGGATATAGATATCGCCTTCAACGGGGTAGATAAGGTTAAGCTTCTTTTTATCCTTGAGCTTGCCGCTTAGCACGGGGAAGTACTCGGGGATTCCCACGTCGTTGACTGGGACCATATGCAAGTATTCCAGCAGGTGTACGTTTTCCCTGGTACTCTCCTGCATGGGCTTGGGCAGCATCTTGTACAGGGTGCATGCAAAAGGGTCGCCCCCGTGCGCCTGCTCCACATCGTCTAACTCAAAAGGATAGTTGAATCCACCCACATCACTTCCTCCACCGTTGTTCCCCTATTGCGGGTGCGGGTGCCGTTAATGGCTGTTGTTACACACTTACCTTGGATACGGGTATTATCTTCATACCCAACATTGGCTCGACATCGAAGCTCACGATGTTGCCCGTCTGCATGTCCGCGCCGCGAATCTTCGCGACCTCCAGCACCTTTATCATGCGGTCGCCGATCTCTTCGTTGCGAAGGCTCAGGTGGGCGTCGCACATCGAGCGAACCCTACCCAGATCAGCTTCGCCGAAAGCGTACGAGTTGACCACGGTGATAACCGTCATTCCTCTATCGCAGTAATGTTTGCAAATCTCGAAGTATGTCATAGTTTCTTCAATGGATGAGTGGGTTATGAACGTGGTCAAGGAGTCCACGACGATCAGGGACGACCCGCCTCGGTCCTCCAGGTCCGCCAGAAGCAACGTGAAGACCTTGGAGGGGCTGAGCTGGGACCGGGAGGCCTTGATCTCGTATATCCTCAGCTTCCCTAGCAGCAGGAAGTCCGAGATATCCAGGCTCAGGCTGGTCATCTGGCGTGTGAAGCTCTTAATAGTGTTCTCAGTCGTGTATAGGACGACGTTGAACCCGTCGTAAAGAGAGCCCCACATGAGCTGCTGGGTCAGAACGGACTTTCCCGAGTCCGATTGACCTTCGATCAAAATAAGCGAGCCGGCGGGAATTCCACCGCCCATCTTCTTGTCGATCTCCGAGTTGCCGGTGGAGATAACCCTGCGCTTTTCTTGGGAACTTTCGTCTATGTTGAAATTTATATCTGCCATCTAACCGCCCCTCCTACCTCGAAAATGGAGCAGACAACGATATTCCGTTCTCCGCGCCGATGGTCACAACGTTATCCGTGTTAACCGGAATGGCGGGAGTGATGTTGACCCTCACGATCATCTCCTCGCCAGGATTGAATATATTAGGTTCAAATATTTCCGCGTCCTTTGTGTCGGCGTCCGTGTAAATGCCCTCCACCTCCCACTGGTTTGCCGAAGGGGGACTGGAGGTCGCATATTCGAGCCATTTTATGTTTAGCCCGGTGTTGTTGGTCGTGTCGTAATACCTGATGACGGCGTCCCAGTCGGTAAAGTCTATGAGGGCAGACTGGCCGCTGTTGCGAAGAGAGATGTCGATGTCGGTGCCGGACCCTGAAATGTCGGCCGTAATCAGAGTTATCTCGGTGCGAGACTTGTCACCTTTTCTCTTCAGGACCTCGTCCCAGGTGAGAGACAACTCACCCGCCGCGCTCAGGGAGGCGCTGATCAGAGTAACCGACCCCAGGAGAATCATTGCGACCGTTATCGCCCCTATTATTATATTTGCCAATTGCCCTTCTCTTTGAGTTACTCGGCATCATCGGCTACATGCTAAAGAAATACTCGTCGGTAATGCCGTTGGGAATCGTCACTTTGATATCGTAGCTTCCCTGCGACTGAGTATCAGTGTCATAGTCTATGGAGACCTTGAGCGTCTGCTTCGGGTTCCACTGCGTATCGTCGGACTGGCCCTCTATATCGTGCGACCATCTCGGATAAACGCCGGATTCGACTTCGACCTGGTGCGGTATGCGCTCGAAGCTGCCGATCTGCCCGACGAAGACGTCGATCTCTTCCAACGATAGGATTCTCGTGTCACCGACGTTTTTGACCCACACGAATATCTCGAAGCGGTCGTTGCCGTTAGTGTCGGCAAACGAGCCGGCGGAGTTGAGCTCACCGACGGCGTGAATGATCTCGATATCGCTGCGTAGGCGGTCGTCGACCTTTGCGCTGGAGGTCGTGATGGATCCCGACGTACGGCTCACAACCGGAAAAATGGCATTGATTATTGCCGCGATGCTGGCGACTCCCGCGATTGTCAGCATCATCGTCGTTATGGCTGGATTAATGGGAAGACCTCCAACTCGTCCTGGAGAAGGAAGGGAAACAGCCTGGTGTCGGCCGGGGACATGTGCCCCAGGAACCCGTCCAGCTGAGCAAGCAGGGACACTACTTCCTTCGCGGAGATCTCGTCCTCATCCGACTCCTTCGCCTCGAACAGAGGCACCAGGGCGATGAGCACGTCCTTCGTCTCTTTTGGAATGCGTCCGGTGAGCTCGGAGACCTCCAGTATGGACTCGAGGTTCTCTCTGCCTACCTTGTTCAGCACCCGGTGCGTCCATTGGGCCAGGCCCGCGATGGTGACCAGGTTCATGACACTCTGCTCCTCTTCCTGCTTTGGAGCAAACACATCTTTCTCCTTGGAAGTAACACTCTGGGATGTAGATTCCGGATCGTCCGAGGCCTCGCTAAACATGGAGGACACATCATCCTCATCCGCTTCATCCGTCCCCTTAGATGCGGCCTCACTAAGCTCGTCTATCTCGTCTTGGAGTGAAGGTCCGTCGGCGTCAACGAAGTCGACGTCTTCATCCTTTTTGTCCTTGGCCTTCGGAAGGCCAGGCTCGGACGGGGGTGGTCCGGCCGACGGCGAGTCATCCGGTTCCTCGTCAACCAGGTCTGAAGGCGATGTGACGTACGGCGAGGGAGCGCTGGTCGGCCCCTCGTCTTCCTCCGCCACCTCTTCGATAGGTGCTATTGGCGCAGGTTCGCTCAAGGGAGAGCCGAAGGGACTGCCGCCAGTGCCTTCAGAGGCCGGCGGTTGTGCGGGGGGAGCCTCCGGAGGGCCCCCAACAGGCCCCAGGCTGGGGCCTCCGGCATCTCGGAGATCGGCCGCCCCAACAGGAGCAGGGGCCGAAGGTTGATAACCTGCAGGAAATACACTACCCATCATTCCACCCATGGGAGCCGGCGGGGCTCCCCCTCCACCACTTATAGTTGTCGTTGCGTCGATTATTATCGGTGCCATTGGCGCCGCGGGCGCCGCAGGCGCCGCCTGCACGATTGGCTCCGGTGCCGGTTGCCTTGGTGCGGGCGGGGCCGTGACAGTCATTGCCGCCGGCGCTCCTACGTTAAAAGGGTTCTGCGCGTTTAGGACCTGCTCCTGGATCTCCAGAAGCACCTGCTTTATCTCATTTTTGAGGAGCTTCATCTCCTCGTCAATGTGGTCTACGCGGGTATTCAGGTCCATATTCGCCCCTCAAGGACTCTACGTAGGCACTCAGCAGTCGATGTTCTCTTGGATCGTAGCCCGGGCCATATTCTCTTAGCCCTTTTTCTCGTTGCCGAGGCCGAATAAATCTGTCGCTTTCAGGAAAGCAGGGGTGTCGCGCATCTTACACAACACCCCCACGTTCTAATCTTTAGCTCGCGAGCTGCCTACCTCAGGTTCATTGAAACGTCAACCTGTGCGGGCATTGCTCGCTCGACCGAGAGCACGCTGCCCTCTGCAGGCTTGACCTCTATCTGGAACCTCTTGTTCTTGGTCAGTGGCGTGGACTGGGCCAGGCCCGCTAGCTGGATGGTCAGCTCCACGCGTTCACCTATCTCCAGAAGGTCGTCGTCGTCGCTGACGCCCACGAATTGCTTGGTCCAGTACAGGTCGTTGACCAGCTGGTCCTTGTCGTTATAGGTGACCAGCAGCTTGTGCTGGCGTTCCGTCTGGTCCGCGATTCCGTCGTCGTCGGCGTCGCTGGGCGCCGCCAGGTCGACCGCCTCACCCTCGATGGCGTTACCTATCGTGACGACGATGGAAGTTGCCTGACCATTCGCTATGATGGAGTCGAGATTGACTGTCACGTTGGCTGTCGTGGATAGATCGGTCGTTACGTTAAGCCCCACGCACTGAATGTCGGAGATATCGGTTGAAACGGAGACGCCTACTGTGGCAAGCTTCCACGTATTGGCGGTAAGCGCCGGCAAATCGATACTCTCCAGCGCCGATGCGCAGCCAGGCGAGTTGTCGATTATCAGCTCAACCTGACCCAGCGTCGTGTTGACGCCGGATTTAACCCAGAGCGAGATCGAATCTCGATTGGTCAGGTCCACCGTCGTAACGAGGTCTTCATATGCGACCAGGCCTGTAGTGAAGGCCGTGGCTACCAAAAGGTCCGCGCTTCCCGTGCCTACCTTCTTGTCCGTCGCGTCCACCGTTGCCGTGACGTTGCTTGAGGCGTTCCACGCAGTGTCGGCGTCAGACAGCTCTACGTCTACTACGCCGTTGACAACGATGGAACCCTTCAGCTCCACGGAGCCTCTGGCCTGCTTCAGGGCAGCGAAGACCGTCTCTTTACCGCGCTCTGCCGAGAAGATACCCGTTGACAGGACCGTGAACGCGAATACCGACGCGACCACTACGAACGCGATCAAGATAATCGCCGTCTCCAGTCCTGTGACGCCCCGCTCCGAACTTCGGAGCCTCCGGCCCGGCGCCTTCAATGTTTCCCAAACACCGCCTAAGTGCTTCATTGCAAACTCCTCCTGATGATCGTACTAACCGTCCTCACCCTTATTTCGCCATTAGTCGAGATTCTCACGGCGGAACAGAATAACCGCAGATGGTTCCGAGGTTCCTATATACCATCGGCATCTAGTGGCGCTTCCGAAACCTTTCTGCTCCGATCGCTGGTATCCGTCTATTACCTATCTCCACCCAGGTGCTTCTCCAGGTACTCCGAATCCCCACTATCCCTCAACACCGGGAAGTTTTTGACTTGACACTTCAATCGCCACTTCAATACCGTAACGATAGGTTAGTCCCAACCACCTTCCGTCCAACTCCAAGTTGCTACCCAATAAATGGTATGCCGGTACATACACCGACCCAGAGGATGCATCCTAAGCTAATGGTGGGAAGCACCCAGGGAAGATCCGACGTCGTAGGTGTAATCTACCTGCATGGGTGGTCGTGGCGGGTATTCGCAGTCGAATTTGAACTGAATTCTGAAAATTAGGATAGGAAGTCGTGTCGAGCGGTTATATATAGAAAAGTGATTGAGGCATCGAGGGGTTGTTCTCAATCTGCATAGGGAGGCTGGGAGTGGGGAAGTCCGCCAGTCCGGTCCGCCAGGGGCGGGAGAGGCGGGCAGGCCCTAATTCTCTGAAGGACTGTTCATAGCATGGCGCAGCTTATGGATACGAATACGACAGTCGATCAGATAAAAGTGCTGATCGTCGATGACCAGGAGGTCATCCGAGAAGCCTTTGGAATGCTTCTTTCCAGCGACGAGACCGTCGACCTCGTGGGCGTGCTCGGCGATGGCGACACCGCAATTCAGATGGTGCCGGTCCTGAAGCCCGACGTGGTCATCATGGATGTCAAGATGCCGGGCTTGAACGGCATTGCCGCGGCGCAACAGATAAGGGAAACGCATCCCGAAGTCGGCATCATCCTCCTTTCCGCTTATGACGATTCCGAATACATTCGTGAGTTCCTCAAGAACGATCCCAGGGGCAAGGCCTACCTTCTGAAGCATACCCTGGGCACCATGGACGAGCTCATTCGGACGATTCACGACGTCGCCTCTGGTCGGACCGTGCTTGACCCCATAATGGTGGAGAAGCTGACCTCTCAGAAGGGCATCTCCGAGAACTCACCGCTCAAGGACCTGACCCGCAGAGAGCTCGAGGTCCTTTCCCTCATGGCCAAGGCCTGTACAAACAGCACGATCGCCAGCATCCTCTATATACAGCCCCGAACGGTTGAGCATCACATCAACAGCATATTCAGCAAATTGAACATCTCTCCGGAGAACGGCCAGCACGCGCGCGTCCAGGCCGTATTGGCCTATCTGAAGGCCACCGGCCAGGCCCGACAAGACCCCTAAGGCTCCCGCGGCAGGTCCCCCGATGTATCGGGGGACTCCGAAGATTTTCCTCATGGAGTCGGAGACTCTCGGTACTCTCCAAGGCAAGATTGGAGGGCCTTTCCAACGGGGTGCCTCCTTCAATTCACCGCTTTCATACCACAAGCCCGGGCGTGAGTTTTCTTCGCTTGCTACGGCGTAGGCATGTGCTTTACGGAACCAAAACATAAAGGGCATGTAGCCACTTTATGCTCTTCTCCCGAAACGCCAGGGGTCATGCGATGAGATGTTTTGATTCTATTGACCGAGGTTATATTCCAGACTGAGTCACTGGGCGGAGCCTCATGCTCCGGCCGACTTTGAAATCGAGTTACGCTCCAGGATGGCCCGCCTCAGGCGGGGTGCATTTCGTAGTCCATAAAGTAATAAAGGTCTAGGAGGAGTCGATGTCCGAAGAAGCCAGGGAAGTCAAGGACCAGTTGGAGCTGCTGCGCTCTTACCCAATGGATGACTCCGTTGAGCAAGAGAAGGTCGACGCCGTATGGCGGCAGCTAATGGTATACAAGTCCTTCTCGGAAGGCGATCTTTCCGATGCCAAGTCTCGACGGGCCCAGGCGGAGGCCGCTCGAGAGCAGGCTCAGATGGAAGCCATCCGGACTACTCAGCTCTTGTGCGCCAAGATGAAGTCCGAGTCGGCAATGGAGCTTCAGGAGGCCAGGAAGTTCAGGGCCGAGGCCGAGAGCTACAGAGAAGAGGCCCAGGCGGAATTTGCGAAGGCGAAGGGATTCTTGGAGGAATCCAAGAAGGAAGTAAAGGATCATATCGCCGACGCA
>JADFKI010000208.1 GCA_022565015.1 Chloroflexota bacterium | reverse complement strand
GAAGCATTTAAGGGTACCGAAGGCGGTGAGACTCCGTATGGATTGGATCCGGAGAGTATCGAACGTGATTCTGCGATTCAGTTTTTACGAGGATCAGGCCCCGGTGGACAGAATCGAAATAAAGTAGAAACCGGCGTTAGGATGACGCATGGGCCGACAGGGATTAGCGTTACGGCAACAGACACGAAATCGCAGAGTCAGAATCGCGATAATGCATTAGACCGATTGCGAAAAAAGCTCATTGAAATCAATACGCCAGAAGTTCCTCGCATTGCTACAAAAACTCCAAGAAGAGTAAAGAAACAGCGTGTCGAACAGAAAAGGACACAAGGAAAGAAGAAAGAATCACGCCAGATCATCAGCCTAGACTAACGAACGCCCCTTTATCATAATAATTATCGGAACCTGAATTAACCAACCTCAATACCGAGGCTTTCGATTATTATCCGATATTTCCTAGATCGAATCCAGTGCTTTCATAATTACACCGTCCTGAGACGGCACAGACCATATGACCGCCTTCTGATGCTGCCAACTGCCGCCAATCGCACTCAATTTCACTTCATCACCACCCGGAAGGGCTCTTGACGGCTCATCAAACCGAAACTCATCCTAACCCGAAGCATCGGGGCGAACCTTGCCCCCGGGGCAGCCTGGATATGATCACGAATTCCTGACCGACTCGTGCTCCTATTCAAGATTGAAACGAAGCCTTCCTATCCGCTCCAGCATTTAACCGAACATATCCCTGGTCACCATCACTTCGGCGAGCTGAAACACAATCCGCCCGGCATAGCGCGCCAAACGCCCACCTATCTTAATGAGTCTCGTCGGAATTATGTGCAGCAAAAATAATGAATTGCGGGACATGTCTTACATCTAGTCTGATGGCCTGTAAACCAATTTCCCGCGGTCCGTGGGAACGCAAAGGTCGAGCAGATGGGGCAATTTCGTTGTGGCGTCGGATGGCCTCAGCGGACTCGTTCATCGATGACAGCGAAAGACAGCAAGAAAATGCAACGCACGGCTGGCGGAGTGCTACAATCTTTAGCGGCGACGGGACTTTATCTTGGATGATTCGATGGAGGCATGATGCCCGAGTACTCTCACTTGACCGACACCGCCCGGCTAGAGAGAGAGTGGATCGAGAAAGAGGTCTTCCCGCTCTGCGACGGGCTGAGAGAGATATCGGGCAGCAGCCGGGAGCTCGCCGGCCGTGCCCTGTACTGTCTCTTCTACGAGCCGAGCTTCCTGACCAGGACCTCCTTCGAGCGCGCCATCGGACTGCTGGGCGGCCAGGCCTACCACACGGAGGACGCGTCGCAGTTCTTCCCGGTGACGACGGCCAACTTCATCGATAACGTCATCGACCTTCTGGCCAGCCTGCACGTGGACGTGGTCGTCGTCCGAAGCAGCGACGCCGGCGTCATCGAGAGGGCCGAGGCCACGGACGCAATGCCGGTCATCAACGGCGGCAGCCTGGACGATCACCCCACGCAGGCCCTGGCGGACCTATACACGATCCACAGAGAGCTGGGGAAGATCGACGGGAAAACCATCGCCGTCGTGGGTCGTCTCGAACACAGGAACGTGAGCGCGCTCTTGAAGGGCCTCTCCCTATTCGATGGCGTGAAGGTGACCCTTATCCCAATAAGCGGAAACATCGACCCCAGGGTCGCGTCGCTTTGCGAAGAGAGAAATCTCCGGCTTACTACCGAAAAAGATATCGCCGCCGTCGAGGGCGCCGACGCCATCTACCTGAACGCGCCCAGGACGGTGGCGCACGCGCAGCTGCTCCAGGCCCGCAGCCAGGTGAATCTTCACATCGACGAAGAGTTCATGTCCAGGCTGAAGCCTAACTGCGTAATCCTGGACCCGATGCAGCGGAGCGGGGATTTCTCCGTCGAAGTCAAGGACGATAGGCTGGCTTTCTATCGACAGTCGGAGAACGCCCTGATCACACGGATGGCGATACTTCACCAGATGCTTGCCGAGTAGACTGCAGACAGCAATCGGCGAGAGACCAGAAGTGGCAAAGATTGCCAGGCGCCGATTTCAGGGCTGCATACTTTCAGCCACCGGACCGGAACACGCGGGCAAGGAAGGGTGCGGCGGCAGGTCCCAGCGACTTGACCACCTGGAGCAGGCTCGAATGTCGGAGCACTTTCAAGATCGCCTTCCCGTGCCAATCGAACGAAAAATCATCCGAGTTGATCACATCGCCCAGGGCATCCTTATCCAGGAACTCGCCGAACATTCGCTCGATCTGGTCGTCGCTGAGCGACTCGTAAAAGGCGCGGGCATGATAGCCGATCTGGAGCTCGTTGCCGAAGACAGACTTCCATCGCTTCTCATAGCCCCTGAGCCTTCGCGACGAAAAATCGTCGGCCTTGATGGCCTCATCCGCAGTCTGGGCCGCGGCGTCCCCTGAGATGAACGAGTAGTATATGCCGCCGCCCGTCGTAGGCTTCACGAGGCCCGCAGCGTCGCCGGTCACGAGGACGCGGTCGCCATAGGTCCTCGACAGAGGCTTCACGGGTATGCCCCAGCTCCTTGGCCCTTTTATGAGCTTCCCGATCTTCGACTGCCTTCTGAGGCTCTCCAGAAATGATTCGGCGTGGCCGTTCAGCCTCTCGCGAGACACCAGGCCAACAAGGGCCCTGCCTTCGGACACCGGCACGAGCCATGCGAAGGACTTCGGCGAGACCTCGTTGCCCAGGTAGACCTCCGTTTCGCACAGGTCGAGCGCCTCGACCTCGGCCTGGCTGCCGATCATGAAGTCCTGAGGTTCGTCGCTTCCAAGGCCCGCCATGCGAACGAGGGGCGAGTTGAAGCCGCCTGCCACGACGGCCATCTTGCCGCGATGACTGCGACTGCCACCGGAAGCCTCCGTCCGCACCGTCACGCCATCGGTCGAGACCTGCACCGCGGTCACCCGCGCTCCCAGAATGAATTCGGCGCCGGCTTCCCTGGCCCTGTCGGCGACGGAGCCAACGTATGCGACTCGGTCGACGATCAGCGCCTGGGGAGACGCCTTTTCGACGCGAAGCCTGCGGCCCTTTGGCGAAACGATCGTCGCCGAACGCGCCTCGTGATATATGTGGGATTCGTCGGGAGGAAAGTAGTCGGCGCACTCGTTGCCGATTATTCCGGTGCAGAGCTTGTCGCCTAGTATCTCCCGCCAGTCCAGAACGAGGACCCCGTGGCCCATTTCCGCGAGCCTCAGCGCGGTCATACTGCCCGCCGGGCCTGCGCCCATGACTATGACATCGTGCAACGACAGACGCCCTCCTCACACAGTGTATTCGACGGCCATGGAATGGTAGCGCAGGAAGGCCGGTCCTAGCAATCAAAGGAGCCGGGTCGTTAACGACATATCTCGAAGGCGACTAGGATTTCGGAGAACTTTCCGCGAACATGGCATCGGTCTTGGCCGCCATGATGAAATCGTTGCGGTGCAGGCCCCTGATCTTGTGCGTCCACCAGTCCACGCCGACGCGGCCCCACTCGACGGTCAGACGAGGATGGTGGCCCTCGGCGTCCGCGGCGCCGCCCAGAGCAGTGGCAAACTCCAGCGCGTCCGCGAAGTTTCCGAATTTGAAGACCCTCTGCAGTCGATCGATTCCGTCGGAGTTCGTCAGGTCCCAGTCCGGTATCTGCGGGCGCAGCTCGACGACCTCCTCCTGGGTGACGAGGGGTGAGTCCCGCCTGCACGCCACACACTTTTCTCTAGTCAGCATTTTTTCCGTCCTTTCCTGAGCAAGAGGATTTACTGCCGGCCTTGCCTCTCGGTACCGGCGTCAGATACCTCGGTTCCGGCGAGTTACCCGGCAAAAAACCGCTCACCAGCCAACTTAAATCAACCGTTTCGCATGAGTTTGGATGTGGTTACTAAAGATTCGACTGGAGATTTTTCATATATGACAGTCTGCCGCACCATAATCTTTGTGATCATTGTAACCGTGTCGCTCGCGGCGTGCGTCCAATACGCGGCTCCCGAAGAGCCCGAGAGCGAGGCCCCGACCCATGATCGCGCGGTCGAAAATGCCGATTCAACGATACCTGGTCCCACTACCAGGGCGTTGCCGTCCCTGAGGAATATTAGCGCGGTCGAGGCATCGCAAGAGGAGCTCGAGCCCTGGAGCCGGGAGACTCGCGTTCAACCGACCTTAAGGCGGTCAGCAACTCCCGAACCCACCGGCGGTGCAAATGACACGGCAGCTAGGATAGCGCCCGCTCCTTTCCGCTGGACGACCCATGGCGACCCGTTCGGCTTTTCCCTGGAGCGTCCGAGCACCTGGTCCGTCGACGTCAAGCGCGATAGCGGCTCCATCGCGGTGATGGGGCCAGGCCACGAGACCGTGGTCATATGGCCCCTGTTCATAACCGGCAGCCTAAATCCAGGTAGCTTCGGCCAGACCTTCAGGCGGCTTCTGGCGGGTATGACCCCCGGCACCAAGTGGGGCCCTCCCGAGTCCGCGGCGAAGGGCGCGCTGCGTTCCAGCGGCGAGTCGGTTGGTACGCGAAGCGAAGCCTTCATGACCTGGAAGGAGTCTGACGAAGGGACAGCCATAAACGTTTACATCATGCGTGCTCCTCTCGACCTCTTCGAAGACTCTCAGGACGTTTTTGCCCGTATAGCGGAGAGCTTCAGGCCAAGCGGGCCGCCCTCCGCGATCGACACGGCTGTTTCAAGATATTTGCGTTGGGAGGACCCCGCAGAGAGCGCATTTTCGGTGGATGTCCCCGCCGGCTGGCAGATCGAAGGCGGTGTGCGGAGGCCGAGTCTCGCGCTGGCACAGGCGCGGGTGGAGGCGACGTCGCCCGATGAAGAGATATACCTGTATCTCGGCGACGGCTTCTCGTTTTACATCGAGCCTAACGCTGTTCTCGCCTCCTCCGGCATCGGCACGGGCGGCGTCTATCGGGACAATGCCGGTGTCGAATGGCCGGTGCGATACTATGCGCCGGGAGCCGATTTCCTGACCCAATTCTTGTTCCCGACCTACCCCAGCCGAGTCGAAATAGTGAGCAGCACGGCACTACCCGACGTCAACAGGGCGCTGAACGCCACCGGACTTGGGTCTTTCCACGCCAGCCTGGTCGAGTACGTGTACGACAGAGAGGGCGAAGCCCGTCGAGGCGGCGCCCTGATAGTAACGACAGTCTTGTCGCACCCTATCGGCAGGGCCTGGAAGGTATGGCGGCTCTACGCCGCCGAGGCGCCGCCGGTGCGCTTCGGAGATGCGCTGTCCGAGCTCGAACACCTGGCCGGCTCGTTTCAGATGAACGAGGCCTGGCTGAGGTCTCAGACCGACCTTACGGGCGCGCAGTCCCAGATCATCGCCGACATGAGCCCCAAGATCAGTGGAATCATAAGCGACAAGTTCGGCTACCAGCAGCAGGCCTACGACGGCATCCTCGATCGAGGCTCCGACGCTCGACGCGTGGTCGAGAGGACGACCGACCCGCGAACGGGCGAGACGATCGAGGTCTGGGCGGGCTCGAGCTACTACTGGCTGGACCAGAACGGCGCGATCCTCGGCACCGACGCGCACGCGAGGCCGAGGGTCGACTTCCGCGAGCTTCTCCTTCAGTAGCGCCCTCCGGCCACCGCATACGTTGCCCGGTGCAATCCAGGGATGGCCGCCCTCACACTGAAAATCCCCATCCGTTGGGAAGCCAACGCGGACCGATCCGATGGAGAAATAAGTAGTCCCTTCCCCCATTTCGGTCCGACGAATCGGAGGGGGTGAGAAGACGAGCTCCCGGGACGGGGAACGCTCTGCCACAACTTCTTTAGCCTTTCAAAGGCCATAGGCTATTCTTGACGCAGCGGGCCCTTACCCATACACTTCGCCACGTACATTCGCGGCCGGGGACGCCGAGCCCTGGACGCCGCACTTAGAGGAGTAGCACATGCGAGAAAACCGGGTAAGGCGCGTCATGCGAGAGGGCAAGCTGGCCCTGGGCACGTACGTGACCTTCGCCGACCCGCAGATCGTCGAGATCATCGGCCTGGCCGGCTACGACGCCGCCTTCATTGACATGGAGCACACGGACTTCGATCTGAGGATGGTCGGCGAGATGATCAGGGCCGCGGACCTTGCCGGAGTAACGTCCATCGTACGAGTGCCTGACAACGACGCCAAGCTCATCCTGCGAGTGCTCGACGCCGGCGCGGAGGGGATAATCGTGCCGCACGTCGACGGCATCGAAGGCGCAAGAAAGGCTGTGGAGGCCGTCCGGTATCCGCCTCTGGGCGACCGAGGCGGTGCCTCCGGAACACGTGCCGCGCGGTTCGGCACCGTACCATGGAGGGACCACGTACGGCAGTCCAACGAGCAGATAATTCTCTCCGTCATGGCCGAGGACCAGAAGGCCATTGACGATGTGGAGGAGATCGCGGCCCTGGACGGCATCGACCTCGTTTCCATCGGACCCACGGACTTTTCCCAGGCCCTGGGCGTCACGGACCCGGCAGACCCGCGACTGAGAGCGGGCATCGAGGACCTGGCGGCAAAGGTCAAGGGAATAGGGAAGGCCAAGCTACAGATCCCGATGAATCACGCGGCCTTCCCACTGGGCCCCAAGGAGCTTCTCGAGCTAGGCGTGGGATACTGCCACGTCTCGCCGCCTCCGCCCGCCGTCCTTCTGCGATCGTTGAGGGACAGGCTGAAGGATATTCGCGACGAAATCGGCGGATAGCGTTTTTTGTCAAAGAGCCTATTCGAAAACCTTAATTTGACGTTTTACGGTCCTTCGACAGTGCTCAGGACGAACGGAAGATTGCCCGTTCGTGGTGAGCTTGTCGAACCATTCGTGGCGGTTTTCGGTTAGGCTGTAAGAGCGGCACGCCCGATGAATAGCGGCGGCATAGCGATTTCGCCTCCAGCTCGAAGCAGCACTGGAGGGGGCAGAATAACGCAGGTTTTTCGCCGCCCTTCGCCACT
>JADFKI010000019.1 GCA_022565015.1 Chloroflexota bacterium | reverse complement strand
CCGGAGTCCACTGGATGCACGAAGGCATCATGGCAATTCCCATGCCGTCGCCGAATTCCCAGGTCGTGCCGGTGCAATAGAGCTCCTTGCTGTTGTCCGCCCCGCCTATCAGCTCGGCGGTGAACCGCATGGTGAGAAGCTGGCCTTCGACCGGCTCGGCTGTGAGTATGATCTCGAAGTCGTCTATTGAACCCGAGCTGGACGTCTCTTCGGCCGTTACCAGCAGGGACGCGGTGTATTCATCCCTTTGGATTCCGCCATCCGCCGTTCCGGGATACGGGTCAAGTGCCACCAGTCGTAACTCGAAAGCACCTATTGTGACGTCGCCGGAGGAGTCGGAACCGCCTTCGAGCCTGAGCTCGTGCTGTCCGAGGTCCTCGCCCTGAGCGGTGACGCCGATAAGCACCCTGGCCTGCCCGGCCCAGATGCAGAGCGCGTTGGCCGGGCAACGGGAGTCTTCCAGCACGTCTGCAAAGTGAAATTCTAGCCCAAGGTGGTCCAGGTACAGGGTCGTGCCATACCTAACATCGACCGTCTGTCCGGAACCAATGACATCTCCGGCATCGGACCCGCCAGTGGAGACTTTCGCGCTTACAGTGAACGTCTCCATAGCGCTGTCGTTGACGACTACCTTATACGTAACGCCTTCTTGCAGATCGCGTCCAAGGGGTATCCTGTGAGACTTGGTCCCGTAGATCGCCGTGCAGGCGACCAGCTGCCCCGGCGCAGGCTGCAGGTTCGTGATCTTGATACTGATGAGGGTCCCGTCCACTGTGATATCCGACTCGTGGAAGCTCGCGCAGCCGCTGGGAAGCCCTGAGTTAATCAGTGCAAAGTATTCGCCGTTGAGCTCTTCGATCTTAAGGCTGTCGATGGGGGCCGGGACCTCGACTGTATCATAAGGGGGTAATTCGGGGCTGCTGGGAGGCGTCGGCGTCGGCGTTGATAGGCCACCCAAGGAGCCGCCCGCTGCGACGGTGAACGTCTCGGTCGTGCTCTCGTTGACGACTACTGTGTACGTGGCGCCCTCCTCAAGATCTGTCCCCAGCGAAATCTCGTGGGGCATCACACCGTATATACGCGTGCAGGGTACGGGCTCGTTGGGGGACGGCATCAGGTTCGTTATCTTTATGCTGATGAGATTTCCATCCAGGGCGACGCCCGATTCGTGGAATCTGGCGCAGCCTCCGGGAAGCCCCGACGTGACCAATGCGAGATACTCTCCCTCTCGTACGTCGATTTCGAGTTTTTCTATTGGAGCCAACACCTCGACCGTCTCGTAGTCAGGTATTTTCTGACCGACGGACGGGCCCGGTGTGGGTGTGAGACCGGTATTTTCGTCAGGCGCCGCGCAAAAGACGTTGGGCGCGATGGCCTGTATTGACATGGGCTTGTCGTTAGCCAGCACCTCGTAGACCTTGCAAGGCTCGATCTGGCCTTGAATGGCAATCCTGGTATCGACGGTCCTGTAAATCTCGGCGCACATTATGCTCTCATCGGCGGGGCGCACGTTATTCACGTCCAGAATGAAGGTATCACCCTGACGCGTGAGGGCGTGGTCGCTGAGCTCGTAGCAGCTGTTGGGGAGGCCCGATACCACGACGAGCTCCGGCCCCCTGTCCAGCAGGATGGCTACGCTTTCTATTGGAGCGGGCTCGATTGCCGTCTCGTCGATCTCCGCCGAGGTCTCTCCGCCTTGCGCCGTGAAAGTCTCGACGACGTCGTTTACTCTCACCGTGTATTCTCTTCCGCCCTCGAAGTCGGTCCCCAGGACGATGTTGCTGTTCACGGTGCCGTATACCATGGTGCAGATAACGTTTTTGTCGGCGGGTTCGAGGTTGGTCACCTTCACGTCGATCTCGGCGTCGCTACGGTTCACGACGTATTCATTGAACCTGACGCAGCCATTTGGCAGCCCGGACTTGACTTTAAGGAAGTACTGGGGCGGAAACGACTCGGCGATAATGACTTCGACGCTCTCTATGGGCGCCGCCACGACGACGAGATTCGGCTCTGGCGCGGCGCCTGGCGTCGGCTGGGATGTGGGGCCTACGGTATCGTTCGGCAGCGTCTGAGGCGGGCTGGCCGGTGCAGGCGCGCACGCCACCGCCGCCAGTGCCATTAAGATCAGGATGAGAGCTAGGGCGGACCCAATACGGTTCTTCAATTGACGCCTCTCGTTTAAGTCTAAAATTGCCGTTCAATATATGAGACGCCACGCAAGGCCGCTTTGTTCCCGAACGAGGGGCATGGGGTACGGATTACGGGGTAGCGGGCAACGACCCTGACCAAAAAAGGGGTACCCAACCCCCAGACCCTATACCCCGTCCCCCCCTTCGTGTGGCATCATACCACCGTCAACCTGGAACCCAGGTATATCTGAATGCGATGGGAGGTAAACATGATCTACAACATGCGAGTCTACGACCTTAAACCTGGCGCAGTGCCGGAGTACATGGCGGCGGTGCGCGAGATCGCTTTGAAGATAAGAGAGGACCACGGAATCAAGCTCGCAGGCTGGTACTACACCGATATTGGGCCGCAAAATCGAGTCGTGCATATCTGGGCGTACGAAGACTACGCTCACTTCGAAAAAGCCCGAAAGGCCGTTCATGACGACCCGCGCTGGCAGGGTGAGTACGTCCCAAGGGTACGCGGCCTCGTCGTCAAGCAGCAGGACATGATGATGAACGGGGCGGACTTCTTTTCCGGTCCGCGGTAGGGGGATTGGGGGTTGGGGCATGGCGAACGGGGTACAGGGTGTTGGAAAACGATACAAACAGATTATCTTAAAAATACCTTATATAAAATCTAAGTCGGCATTGAAATAGGGGAATTGGATACTTTGAAATTCAATTCACCCAAATTATTGGGGGAATGCCGTGTGTTATTTGGGCAGTAGCTACCCAGGTTCCGAATTTCGTATCAGAAATGGATACCGTGCAGAGTGTGGCTTGACGAGTTGACTTTTATTGTGGTGGAGCGCTAAACTTTATGTAGAACATTAGTTCATGCGTTCTAAAAATAAGGTGTTCTTGATATTGCTAACCACAGGAGGAGGGTTGAATCCCCTTCATATATGCTAGGGGGCTCGCTATGACCAGGCCGGAATTCAAAGAACAGAAATTTAAAGAATTGATACTTCACATCGCTAAAAAGTGTGAAGGAGACAAGTATTATGGTGCTACGAAGTTAAACAAAATCCTGTTCTATTCGGATTTCTTAGCATATAAATTATTTGGCCAGCCTATTACAGGGGCAGATTACTTCGCTTTGCCGCATGGTCCAGCCCCACGCCTCCTGGTACCGATTAAAGGGGAGATGTCGTCAGATAGTGATATTGTTGAGAACAGGCGATATTCTCAACACCGTATCATTGCTTTACGAGATCCTAATTATGATGACTTTTCGGCAAAAGAGATCGCCTTGGTAGATTGGCTAATAGATATCTTACGTGAATCGGACGCTGAGTTTGTTAGTGAATTGTCACATCTGTTCCTCGGCTGGCAAGCTGCCATGGCAGAAGGGCAAATGACAGACGAACGCGTTTCTATTCCATATGAAACAGTGTTCGTGAAAAATCCAGCGATGGGTGAATATGAAGAAGCATACGGACTCGAGCTAGCGAAGAAGCATGGATGGTCCACCTAATTCAAACTACGACGCCTTTCTATATGAGATCAGGTATGAGGCTCTCTTTGAACAGGAATTTGCCAGAATAGAGCCGGACGAAGGCCGTAGGAAGAGACGACTTGAAGGAATCGAGTATATTCTCTCTCGAATACCCACTGATCTCGCTCGTATCGGTGATTCCAACATATATCGATTAGAGCATCATGGCATACCTGCGGTGAGAGTGTGGTACACCGTTGATGGTACTACTGTGACACTTCGCTTGATTCAGGAATTAGATGATGACGCAAGTGGGTGAAAAAAACGAGCAAAAGAAAGCCAAAGCGAAGTCCTGTCACTCTATCTATTAAGTGTTTTTCTCCTTAGCCACTTAAATCCCGTTCATCAACTCCCTTTCAGCCACTTCTTGTTCACCTTGGCGACGTAGCTGAAGGTAGGGTTAACGAACTGGGTGCATCGCGCCTCCAGGACCTGACCGAGAAAAAGGTAGGCCTCTCCTCGCTCGAATCCATAATCCTCTTCGAGCCACAGCACCATCTCCTCCAGGGCAGTCCTGAATGCGTCTTCCGCCGGACGGGCCATGGCCGTGGTCATGATATGGGTCTCGTTCGTGATGCGGGGCCACGTCATGGATGAAGGCATGTCTGAGAGCTCGCACCTCAGGTTAACGATGCCGCCTGTCTCGATGCCGCCCGCGCCGCAAATCTCGCCGTCGCCCTGCCGTGCGTGCATGTCGCCTATGTGCAGCAGGGCGCCGGGCACGCTTACCGGAATATGAACGGTCGCTCCCGTCGTTATCTCCTGGATATCGAAATTTCCGCCCCACTGTCCGGCCCAGGCATTGGACCACCGGACGTTGGCGGGGGAAACCCCGACGACGCCCAGCATGGGCTCAATTGGAAACTTGAGGTCGTCACTCCAAATTATGAAGCCGTCCTTTATTTCGACGATCTTTTCGTGATGGCCGACACCGCTGCCGCCAAGCCAACCCGGCATGGCGCCGTTGGCGCCGCGAAAGCGAGTAAAGCCGAAGGGCTCGACCTCTATTGCGCCGATTTGGACCGAAAGCATATGTCCAGGCTCGGCGCCGTTGATGTAAATGCAGCCGCTGGAGGGATTGCCGCCCCGCAGCTTGCTCTCCAGCAACTCCCTATCGGGATGCGAGTCGATCCAAGGGCCCCTGTTCATCTGCGTTTCCACCTGGAACTCCTCGCCGGGGTCCACATAGAGCGTGGGCTTGTTATCGGGTCCGGTCTCGAAATAAAGGACCTCTTTCGTTGCGATTTTCATGGCATTCTCCCCTTGATAAGGCCTGGAACGTTGGCCATTCTAGCACAGCGGCCGGGTGGCTCCTGTCCTCTCATTTACCTTCGAGAGATCAAGTTTAAGGCGGCAAAGTTGCCGAAGGCCTGCATGGGGGGGAACTGCCGGAAGTCTGGGCCGGTTTCGCAGGTTATCAAGGGAAGCAGAGGCAGAAAGGCTTGCGTTTTTCAACGAGATTAGCTATAGTTTGGCATGCCTTTGTCAAGGGTGCGGTTTTACCTCTGTACAATGCCGTCAATCCACCGTTTTAGACCGCCCTGATCCAAGCTTGAGAGTTCACTTACCAACGCTGCTGGATGCGGCACTTTGGGAGAGGATATGAGCAATGGCTAGAATTGGCGAAATAATTCTCGAAGTAAAGGACCTGCAGACGTATTTCGTCACTCGCTGGGGCGTAGTGAAGGCGGTGGACGGAGTGAGCTTTGTGCTGCGCAAGGGCGAGACCTTGGGCATCGTCGGCGAGTCGGGTTCCGGTAAGTCCGTGACCACTCTGTCCATTGTTCGATTGGTGCCTTCTCCACCAGGCCACATCGTGGGAGGTCAGGTTCTCCTGGAGGGGGAAGACATCCTACAGCTGGACGAGAGCGAGATGGAAAAGGTGCGTGGCGACAAGATTGCCATGGTACTTCAGGACCCGATGACGGCGCTGAATCCCGTGTTCGACATCGAGGACCAGGTAGGCGAAGCTCTCAAGATCCACAAGGGCTTGTCCGGGCGCACGCTCAAAGATCAGGTCGTGGACATGCTTAGAAAGGTGAGGATACCCGCGCCGGAGGTGAGGATAAAGGACTACCCTCATCAGCTTAGCGGAGGCATGCGTCAGCGCGTCGTCGGAGCGATAGGGATCTCTTGCGACCCTCAAGTGCTTATCGCCGACGAGCCTACTACCTCTCTCGACGCGACGATTCAGGCCCAGTATCTACGGCTTCTCCGCGACCTTCAGGAGGAGACCGGCGTCGGCATTATCTTCATAACGCACGACTTCGGCATCGTCGCCAAGATGTGCGACCGTGTCGCCGTTATGTACGCCGGCAAGATCGTCGAACAGGGAGACGTACGGCAGATATTCAACAATCCATCTCATCCATACACAGAGGCCCTGATAAACTCGGTGCCAAAGATGGAAGAAAAGATGGACCGGCTTTACTCAATCCCGGGACAGCCTCCCGCACTATGGAACTTGCCGCAAGGATGTGCGTTTGCGCCAAGGTGCCCAAACGTGTTCGACAAGTGTCACGAGGCTGTTCCACCTTCGTTCGACGTGGGCGAAGGCCAGTTCGCTGCCTGCTGGCTACGCGAAAAAGAAGGCGCTAGCGTCTCGTCTAGCGGGGTATAGATATTGAGCACTTCAAATGGTTCCACAAACGGCGCGATCCTTGAGGTACGAGACCTGAAGAAGTACTTCAGGGTAAATTCCGGAGTATTCAGCCGAAGCAAGGCTAGCCTTAAGGCCGTAGACGGCATCTCCTTTGTCATTGAGGAGGGGAAGACCTACGGACTGGTTGGCGAGTCGGGCTGTGGCAAGACGACCACCGCCAAGATGATATTGCTTCTTGAGGACCCTACGGAAGGGACTATCCTCTTTGACGGCGAAGACGCTCTTACCATGAAAAAGGACGAGCTAAGGAACTATAAGTCGTCGGTCCAGGCGGTCTTCCAGGACCCTTGGGCGTCACTAAATCCTCGAATGCGCGTCGGAAGTATCATCGGCGAGCCGCTCGAGGTCAACAGCACAATGACCAAGGGCGAGATCAAGACACGCGTTGGTGAGCTGCTGACGGAGGTGGGCCTTCAGGCGTACCAGTCCACGCTTTTCCCGCACGAGTTCAGCGGTGGGCAGAGGCAGAGAATCGGAGTCGCCCGAGCCCTGGCTCTGAGACCTCGGCTGATCGTCCTGGACGAGCCGGTCTCCGCATTGGACGTATCCATTAGAGCCCAGATCATGAACCTGTTGGAGGACCTTCAGGACGAGCATAATCTGAGCTACCTTCTCATAGCCCACCATCTTGCCACCGTCAGGTACATGTGCGACACGGTCGGTGTCATGTACCTGGGAAGGCTCGTGGAGGAGGCTGAGACGGAGGAGCTCTTCGATAACCCTCAGCATCCGTATACAAAGGCCCTAATGTCCGCCGCGTTGCCCTCTCACCCGGACATCGAAAGGGAAGAGATAATATTGACCGGCGAGGTCCCATCGCCCGTTGATCCTCCTACGGGGTGCCACTTCCACCCTCGATGTCCGCAGAGAATCGATGAGGAGAATCTGTGTGCGACTACGTCACCGGTAAGGACCGAGACGGCTCCAGGGCATAAGGTTGTCTGCCATCTCTACGGAGATAGCTCTCAGTAGCCTGTAGTACTGAACGTATTTTGACGCGTCGGGTTTGATCAACCGCAATTTCGGACCCGGCGCGTTTCTTTGTCTCCTCACTCGTCAGACGATCTTGTACACTGGACCTCAGGTCACAGGGATGTCTGTAAGTTGGCGCGCCTGCCGGATCTAGTTTACGGAAACCACCGTGGTGAGCGCGGTCGTGAGTTCAACAAGCGATACGTGAGAGGTTACGAAACGGGGCTTATGAGGATAAATCTAGTCACCGTCGTATTCAGTGTTCTGGCGGTCCTAGCGTTCGCCTGCGGTGGAGAGACGGTCGTGACACCCGTACCTTCTTTGGTGACTCCGTCTCAAACGTCAAAGGTCGTCCCGGAGCCGTCTGCGACTCCCACCGCTCAACCGGACCTACAGGAATCGCCGACGCCGGACGCTCCCGTCCAGGCGGGGATATTTGCCAGCAACCCGCCACTGGCGACGAACCCGCCGGCCCCGCTGGGCACAATCGAGGTCCCGACTATCAGAACGTACAAAGTAGGCAACTCTCCTTCAGCCATACTCTACGATGGAGAGTCGGTCTGGGTGGCGAATCAGAACGACGACTCCCTCACCAGGCTCGCCCTGGATGGGAGTACTATTTCGACCGAGCCCCTGCATACCTACCCGCGCACACTGGCGTTCGACGGCGAGTCCCTTTGGGTGGGCACATTCTTCGCCATCAGAAGGGTAGGCGCGGATGGGCAGGTTCGGGGCGTGTACGCGGCGGGGAGGCGGCCTACCGCATCCATCTACGCGGGAGGCTACGTTTGGATAGCCAACAACGAGGATGACACGGTATCTCGATTTGCCCCTGACGGCACCGAGATGGCTATCCGTGTCGAATCCAGGCCGCTTGCCCTCACCTACGACGGCGCCTCTGTCTGGGTCGCAAACCAGGCGGTAGACGCTGTCTCCAAGATATCGCTGGATGGTGAGGTTCTCGGAGTCTTTTCGGTTGGAGCAGGGCCAAGAGGCCTGGCCTTCGACGGAGAGCATATATGGGTTTCTAATACCTTTGAGGGGACCGTCTGGAAGCTTTCCCTGGACGGAACTCGCGTCGCCGCCTATAGGACCGGTAATCTTCCCGCGGACATGGTTTTCGACGGCGAGTCCATTTGGATATCCAATCGTGGCGGCAAGACGGTGACGCGGCTGGGCATTGACGGCGAGAATCTGGGCACGTTCCACCTGGGCAGGACAACCGGCGAGATGACGTTCGACGGTACGTCCGTCTGGATACTCCATCCTACCGAGGCGGCGGTGTCGAGATTGACCCTGGAGGGAGCGGAGGTCTCGACATACCCGGTCGGAGATGCGCCCGTCCCGGTGCTCTTTGACGGCGAATTCATCTGGGTTGCCAACGCTCTCGATGGAACATTGACCAAGCTCGATAGGGAGGGCGAGGAGATCGGCACCTACAAGGTTGGTAAGGAGCCCAACGACATGGTGTACGACGGCAGCTACATCTGGACGGCCAACAGGACCGACGCGACGCTGACCCAAATTGATCTGCAGGGAGAGATTAAGGGTACCTATCCGATCGGCCCTATTCCGGAGGCGGTGACCTTTGACGGCACTAATGTCTGGGCGGCCTCCTACGTCCAGCATGTCGCCATAAAGCTGGACGACAGCGGGACGAACGTTGGAGAGGTGGACACGGGCACGGCTCCTATCGACATGCACTTTGACGGCGAGTTCGTCTGGGCAGCCAACGCACACCACGACACCGTGACCAAGCTGACTCTGGAAGGTGAAACCCTGGGCGCATACCCGGTTGGGGACGTTCCCATATCGATAGAATCGGATGAAGACTTCATCTGGGTGGCGAACTGGCGTGAGGGCACGATCAGCAAACTGGCCCGAAACGGCGATGAGCTAGGCCGCTTCGACGCGGGCCAGCTCCCTTTCAGGGCAACCTCGCCTGGACTGGGTCCCTTGCCGTTCGACATCATGGTGCAGGGAGAGCACGTCTGGGTCGCCAACAGCGGATTTGGCACCTTGGCAAGGTTTACGAGGGAGGGCGAGCTGCTCGGCAGCTATCCTGTGGGGGCGGCGCCTGCCGGCCTGGCGTGGGACGGCGAGGCCGTTTGGGTCACCAACACGAGCGACGATACCGTTGTCAGGCTAAGACTGCCATGAATTTAGTATTGAGAGTCCGCTATCTGGATAAAAAGCAAGGGCACCCGATATCAGGTGCCTTTGTCTATCTGGCCGTGAAATTCGGAGCCCGTGCTATTGATCGCTCACCGTGAAAGTGCCTATTTTGACCCCGTCGCAAAGGATATCGAAATCCCCTAAATTGGCCGCATTGAAGTCGTAGCTGCGCCTCGTGCCGGACTCTAGCTCCAGGTCGATATTTGTGACGCCCGTTGGGAACGCCCCGCCGGACCCGGAGATTTCGAGTCCCTGTATTACGTACCTGACCTTGTCTCTCTCGCCCGTAAACTGGGTGGAGCCTCCTGCACTCTGTGTCACGGCATCGCTCTTGAGCTGTATGGCCAATCGGACCCTTTGACTGGAAACAATGGAGACGTCCGCCGGATCAGCCGTGCAACCGGCCTCCGTATTCACGACTTCTATGCGGAACTGCTCGAAGGCGGTCACCGGAGTTCTGTGGAACACGGTGATCGGTGTTGACCTTGCCGGGGACCTATCACCTGACTTTATTCCGCAGGCAATAGTAGCCACACTCACCAGGGTCAGCAATATGGCTAAGTACAATAGCCCCAGGCCCCGTCGGGATCTGGGCGCCGTCTCAGCCACATTCCTTGAATTCATCGCCACCCCCTGAGTCAGTATTCCGTTGGTTCACTACCGTCTGTATTTCCAATCGAAAGTTGTCATAATTATAACGACGCTCCGTTCTAGGTCAAGCCTACATTTCGGAGCGTCGTCGTTCCTGAAGTCGACCCTCCTGTCAAGACCGCTGACAGGAGATTTGCTAGCTATATCTGTCGAAGGCGCGGGTCGAACTTATCTCTCATCCAGTCGCCGAGGAAGTTAAGAGACATCACGACCAGGAATATGCACACTCCAGGGAAGAACGAAATCCACCATGCGTCGTTGATGAATGCTCGCCCGTCATTGACCATAGCGCCCCACGCGGGTGTGGGAGGCGGAATGCCGGCGCCGAGGAAGCTGAGAATGGCCTCTGTGAGAATCAGCTGACCGACGCGCAGTGTCGCGATGACGATTACCGTATTCAGAACGCCCGGCAGCAGGTGCCAGATCATTATTCTGAACGTCGATGCGCCCGCCACCCTGGCCAGCGAGACGTAGTCCCTGGTCTTCAGCGACAGGACCTCGCCACGGACGTTACGCACGAACGGCGTCCAGGATAATAGCGCGAGCAACCCGATCAGTATGATGAACGTCTGCCCAAGCGCAATCACGACGACGATGGCAATGAGAATAAATGGCAAGCCCAGCCATATGTCCGTTATCCTCATGATGATCTCGTCGATGAGGCCGCCGAACCAGCCGGCTACCAGGCCCATTGAAATACCAATGAGGAGTCCGCTGCTCAAGGCGATGCTGACGACGACAATCGATACGCGAGCGCCGTGTATTATCCGGCTGAGGAGGTCTCTGCCGATGTTGTCGCCGCCGAGTATGTGGTCCCAGGAGGGGATGTGGATCTTGGCTTTGAGGTTTGCCTGCTCCACGAAGGCCTTCTCGATTGCCTCCTGGTCCTTGTTAAGGACGTCCAGGGGATCCAGTACGACGTCAAACTTGGCGGCAGCCTCTTCAAAACCGACATTCACCGGCACTGGAAAATTCAGAGGGTCGGACAAGTCCTTCACCGAAATTACGACCGGATCGTACCAAACTGGCGGTATGTTGCGATTGTCTGGAATGGCAATAAAAGGGCTGTGCGGCGCGATCTGGTCAGCAAATATAGCCACCAAGACCAGTCCCGAGAGGACCACGATGGAAATAATGGGCCACCTTCGGAACGCGTCCCACATTTCCGAGAGTTTATTCCCCTTGGTTATGCCTATTCGCTGTGCGAGATCCGCCGAAAGCTCTGCTTGGGCCATAATTCACCTAGGCGTAGCGAATACGGGGGTCGATGTAGGCGTATAGTATGTCGGTTATAAAATTCATGCCGACATACATGAAGGTGAAGACCAGCACGACCCCGACCATTATTGGGAAATCGTTGTTGCTTATCGCCTCGAAGGCGAGCCTGCCGAGTCCGGGGATAGAAAAGATCGTCTCGGTAACGACCGCGCCGGTAATGAACGCGGTCAACAGGAGCGAAGAGAAGGTCAGAGGCGCTATCAGGGCGTTGCGGAAGCCGTGCTTCCATATGACCTTGGTGCTGGAAACGCCCTTCGCCCTGGCCAGCTTTATGAACTCGGAGTCGAGTACCTCAAGCATCGCCGATCGAACCAAGCGCAAATAGCTTGCGGCCGCGATCCACCCCAGAGTGATCGTTGGTAATACGAAGTACTTTGGGTTATTGCCGCTCTCGCCCAGGGTGCCCGTAGGCAGCCACCTGAGCCATACGGAAAATACCAGGATCAGCACGATCCCCAGCCAGAATACCGGCAGCGCCTGACCAAAGAGCGCAAAACCTCGCCCGAAAAAGTCCCAAACTGAACCTCGCTTCACCGCAGACAAGACCCCCAGGGGTATTCCGATTACACCGGCAAATATGTATGACAGCAGCCCGATCTTAAGCGTGGCCGGAAGTCGATTCAATATCTTGTCCAGGACGTCTTTGCGGTCGAGCAGACTGTCCTGCCAGTTGCCTTTCAATATATTGCCCAACCACACGGTGTACTGCCAAACAACGGGCTTATCTAGCCCCATCTCCACTCCCAAAGACTCCCACCGCTCCGGAGTTATCCCGTATCCGCCCTCCTGGGCGTACAGGTATCTTGGGTCACCCGCCATTCTGGACAGAACGAACGTTATGAGAGTAGCGCCGATGAGGGCGAAGATCGCAAAGACAAACCGCCTGCTCAGAAAATATAGCATCTACTCTCGCACCCCTTTGCTAATTTCCCCCCGTATGTACAAATATCTACGGTCTCAAGTGGAATCTTGGATGTCAGTCTACCGAAGCGTCCCCCTGCATGCAAGTGCCCCCCTGTACACAGGGGGGCACTTGTTGCCTTTATTCAATCAACTTCCGGCTGCAGCTACTTAAGAGTAATCGTGCGAACGTTGTTGATCGTAGCAAGGTTGCCGTTGGCCATTGGCCGCATGTCCCAAACATCAACCAGGCTGGAGTTATACATGGGCCATATGGGCTCCTCGAAGATGCCCACGCAGTTAGCGAAGAACCTGTTCTGCTCGTAGAAGTTGGCGGCAAGCTCTTCACGCTTGGCAACGTCGGGCTCGCCGGCCATGGCAAGGTAAGTCGCCGTGGCGTAGGGGATCTCCTGGCCTACGCCGTAACCACCCGCGCTGATGGAGCTAACGACGAAGCCGTGCGCCCAGTCATACGGGAAGTTGGACTTGTTCTCGTCGCCGCAGATGTTGACTCCGGGGGTCGTGTTCGTGCGGGAGACGAGTCCGGGACGATAGGTGCTGTAGGCGGTCTTGATCAGGTTAATCTTAACGTTGAGGTGCTGCTGCCAGGCCGCGCCGACAGACTCGCCTATCTCCGCGCCCAGCTCGGATGTGCCGACCCACATGTCCATCTCGAATCCGCCGCCTTGGCCTGCCTCGTCCAAGAGGGACCTGGCCTTGTCGAAGTCCGTGCCCCAGCTCCACTCATCCCTGTAGTTGGGGTTATTCATGGACAGGTAAGCCTGGTGATTTACGAAGCCCAACCCAGCAATGAGGTTCTCCAGGAGAGCCTCGCGTTCGATGGCCCACGCGAAGGCGTTTCGTACCAACCGTGAGCTCACCATTGAGGGCGTATCCTGATCGAATTCCGGGCCGTTCTCAAAGGGGTCGCCGATCCATGGTTTGCTGGTGTCGTGATCACGCTCTAAGGCCTCACCGGTCAGGCCGGAGAAGGCGTCCCAGTAGTTGCCCACGAAGGATATGTCTCGGATGGTGTTGAAGGCGCCGCCCTTCTGGGCTATGAAGCCCTTCTGTACGAGGCCGGGAATGTCCTTCGTCGCGACCTGGGAAATCTGCGCTTCCTCGGTCTCCAGCATCGCCCTTCTGGAAGCGCCCTCAGGCACCTCTAGCCAGCTGAGTTTCGCCACGTGGGGACCGATATTGCCCTCGCCCCGGGCGTAGTAGTCTTCGAACGCGCTGAGGAAGATGCCCTTGTTCTGGCCCCACTCGTCCACCCTGAAGGCGCCGACGCCAATATAGATGTCCTGCATGCCCTCAACGCCGGTCTCTTCGAAGACGCTCTTGCTTACTACTCCCGCCGTCTGCCAGAAGCGGCTGAACCTGTGAAGAATGCCGCGGCTGTCGTAGTTGCGGTAGTTCAGGCGAAGGGTGTACCTATCGATGGCTTCCATGGAGAGGATGAGCGGCGCGAAGTCGCCGGCCTGTCCATGGATGCTCTCGGGGTTGGTCACTGAGTTCGCATCGTTATACGAGAACGCGATGTCTTCGGCGGTCATCTCGCCCCAACCGTCGTGGAACTGGACGCCCTGACGCAGCGTGAAGTCGCCGAACTCAAGGCTGGGGTCCAATGTGAAGCCGGTCGAAAGCATATTCTCGATGGATACCGTGCCGTCCGCATTCAGCTTTGAGTTGAACAGCACGTCCGTCATGCCGGACAGGTAGATCGTCTCCGCGCAACCGGCGGTGCAGAATCGAGGCAGTCCGTTCGGTGCGTTCACGCTCGAGACCGCGATCGTCAGCTTGCCCGTGGGAGCCGCCATCGCCGCGCCAGAAGGTGCGGGCGCAGCGGGTTGGGGTGCGGGCGCCGTGGGTGCACGTCCCGTTGCGGGCGCTGCCGGTGCGGGCGCTGCCGGTGCGGGTGCTACCGCTGCGGGCGCTGCCGCTGCGGGCTGTTGCGGGGCGGCAGGTGCGGGCGCAGCCGAACTGCACGCGAGAGCGCCAACGGCCACTATCGACACCAGTCCCCCGATTATAAACTTCTTATCCAACCATCTACGCCACATGCGATCATCCTCCTTCTTGACTTGGGAGATACCTAAATATCCGGCTTGCGAGAAGTCCTACAGGTTTTACCACACACGGCTCCGCGAAGTCAAGCCCTTGCCTCCCTATGCAGCCCATTATGGAGCCCATTAAGTGCTTTTCCCTGTCTTCATCCGTTGCGAAGAAACCTGGCCTCATCGGAGACTTATTATAGAGGCTCTTTTTCACAGACTTGTGTTTCCTGAATTATGTTGCTGGTTTGGTGAATGTGCGCCCTCAACACCACTCAAAGACAAGGCGTCGGACACCTGGAACCTTGAAAATTAAGTTGGATTTCCTTGCCGGAGTCACAAAGGGGGCTTGGGCGACGGGCCACGAGCCTTCGTGCGAAATCTCGTTATTGGCCAAGAGCCTATCCGAAAACCTCATTTAGACGTCTTACGGTCCTTCGACAATGCTCTCCGTTGCGACGGTCCGCAGTGGCGGACTCCGAAGATATACATATTGAGGAGTCGGAGAGTCCGGCGATATACATTCCTAGGAGTCGGACAGGACGAACGGAAGATTGCCCGTTCGTGGTGTCCGACTCCTTGTGAGGAATATCTTCGGACCCTGATTCTTCGGGGAGCTTGTCGAACCATTCGTGGCAGTTTTCGGTTAGGCTCTAAGCCGTCTAAGATGTCCGCCGCAAATATATCAGACAGTGGCGCATGGGCTTGGGGTCGGTGAACAATATGACGCCGCCTAGCTTTTCGCCATCAACTGGTATGACCTCCACATTAAGGCCTGCCAGCCGCTCGATTATCTCGTCCGGGTCGTAAAGCCGAAAGCTCCGGTCGTCGCCATAGTCCTTGTCGAACACGGTCTCGACTCCGCTGCCGACCTTGAACATGAACTGCAACACGCCGCCCCTTCTGAGGACCCTGGCCATCTCGGGAACGGTGACGTCGAAAGTCGATTCCGTGTCGATGTGTTGGATCACCGAGTTGCTGAGCACGAAGTCGAAGCTGTCGTCCTTGAAGGGAAGTGGCTCGCGAAGGTCGGCAACCGAGACTCGGTCCGCTATCTCGGGATGAAGCATTCTCGTGACCTCGATGCTCTCCTCCAGCGCATCGACGCCGACTATATCGTAGCCTCTGCTCCAGTAATCGTAGACGTCCCTTGCGCCGGGGCCGCAGCCTGCGTCCAGCCCCTTGCTTCCGGGAGCGATCAGCTCTTCGAGCCTGCCGGTCTTGTCGTGATCGCTGCGCAGGGCCGGATGCGTCGAATCAGTATAGTGCGACTGTAGAAATGCGTCCGTGACCTCTGCATACCTGTGTGCGTGACGTTGATAAAACGCCGCCGAATAGTCGGTTTCGTCGGACAAATTCTAACCTCATGATCGAGCATTTGTTATCTGCCAAACATCCGCGTTTCATTCACGGGATGGGTATGTCGAGCGCTTCTGTCGCCTCGTTCATGGCTCCGCTGGATGATTATCGCAGGTTTGGACCTTAAATTGAGAGATTGACGGGAATAATTTTCAACAACGTCTGGCCCAAGTAATGGAAAAGTACAAAGAATACGGTGGGTGCTACAACCTACCAAATCACGTGTTCGCTTGGACGTACTGCGCGTCAGGGGCGATAGAATGACATTATGGGCACACTCGGCATAGGCGTACCCTCTTTTTTCCTGAGCCTCGAGGGACCTCCTTTTTCGCCTGGGCTTGGGTGTGCCGGTGATAATCCTCATTCTTTTAGTGCTGACGAGGGCTGTAAATGGCCACACAGAGTACTCAGATACAGGCGAAAGAAGAAGCCTCCCAGATAGGTGAGGTGCCGCGAGGATTTCAGGAGCTGGTCTCCTCGCTGGTTGAAAACATCGCGAAGGCAGTCGTCATCTCTCAGGAGTCGATCCGCTTCGTCGTCCTGGGCCTGATAACGCAGGGCCACATCCTCCTCGAGGACACGCCGGGAGTGGGCAAGACGCTCATGGCCAAGACACTTGCCAACTCCATCCAGGGGAAGTTTTCGCGCGTCCAGTGCACGCCCGACCTGCTGCCAAGCGACATCACGGGCACTTCTATCTTCAACATGCAGGAGAGCCACTTCGAGTTCAGGCCCGGCCCGGTGTTCTCCAACATCCTCATCGCCGATGAGATCAACCGAACAGGCCCACGAACACAAGCTGCCCTGCTGGAGGCGATGGCCGAGTTTCAGGTCAGCGCGGACGGCGATATCTATCCTCTGCCCAGGCCATTCCTGGTAATCGCGACTCAGAACATGGCCGAGAGCCACGGGGTGTTTCCTCTGCCGGACTCCCAGCTGGACAGGTTTCTCATCCGAATGAGCCTTGGCATTCCCTCGGTAGAGCAAGAGGTGGAGATCCTGTCCAGGACCGAGCACGGCATGGAGCAGGTATCGCCAGTCGTGACGACGAAGCAGATCGTGGCCATGCAGGCGATCGTGAAGCAGGTCAACGTGGCGCTTCCAGTGAAGGAGTACATCGTCAACCTCGCGCAGGCGACGCGGCGGCACTCCTCGGTTTCCAGGGGCGTCAGCCCCAGAGGCACCGTGCTGCTTCAAAATGCCGCCCAGGGATGGGCGGCCATTGACGGTCGGGACTATATGATTCCCGACGACGTGAAGAGAGTGGCAAAGCTAGTGCTTCCGCATCGCATCGAAGTCCATTCCGGTTCGGAGTCCGCGCAACGAGAGGTCGTTGACGAGGTATTGAAGTCCGTGCCGTTGCCGGTATAGGGAAGCGAAGGCATGGTCACGGTAAGGGGCGTCGGCGTAATCGTCACCGCCATCCTTGTTCTGATACTGGCGGGACTCACGAGGATCGGATGGCTGCTCTTATTCGACGCCGTGCTCTGGGGCGCGATCGTGGTATCCGCCGCCATGCCATGGATCGCCGTAGGCGACCTCAGGATCAGGCGAAGGATATCACGATGGCATGGCGCCGAAGATTATCCGGGGCCCATGGTCGGTGATCCCGTTGAGCTCGACATCGCTCTGGAGAACCGCGGCTTTTTGCCATGCATGTTCGTGACCGTAGGCTACAACTACGGCGACCAGGGCATCGAATCGGCCAAGAAACAGCTCTTTATCGCCTGGCTGGGCAGGCGTCGAGAGCAGGCGGCGACGACGCAGGCGACCTTCACGAAACGAGGTCTGTACCAGCTCCCGCCGCTGATTGTCGAAACGCAGGTTCCCTTCGGTCTTTTCCGCAGGCGAAAAAGGGTCGAGGACCCGATGGAAGTGGTCGTATTGCCCAAGGTGCATCGTTTCGCCGGACTAGACATGACCAGCAGCTCAGGTATGTTTAGCAGCGCCACGAATCGTGCCAGGGTAGGGGACCAGATAACCGGCTCCAGGAACTACGTGTCGGGCGATCCCTGGCACCACATCCACTGGCGGAACACGGCACGGACGAATCTGCCCCAGGTCAAGGAGTTCGAGCAGTCTCCGGACAGCGCCCTTGTCGTCGCATTCAATATTCAGGAAGAAGGCGTCCAGGGCGGTGAGAGCGCGCTGGAACACGCCGTTCAGATTGCAGCCAGCGCGGGAGATCACGTCTGCAGGTCGGGCGGCGTCGTCTGCATTATCGCCAACGGCGTCAGGCAAGAGACCTCCAGCAGACATCTGTTGCTACGCTCTCTGGCCCTACTGAGCGGCGAAAAGGGCAGCCGTCGGCTCTCGTTGGAAGAGCAGGCTCCCCCATATACGGCGGTCCTCGTCGTCTTAGAGGAATCCGACGGAGACGGGCTACGAGACGCCGCGAGGCTATCCGCGGCAAATCGCGACGTCACCGCAATCGTGTTGAGAGGCTTCGACAAGTCTTCCGAGCCCATAAACGCCAGAGGTCTGCTGTCCAGCGCCGGCGCGAGGGTCATCGAATGCTGGCCGGGCGATGTCGAAAGCTCGATTGCAGAGCTTGGCAGCGTCGCCGCCCTGGAGACTGCTCCAAATGCCGCAGCCGGCTACAATTAGACGGGGCCGCAACCCACAGTCATGACCCTGGCAAGACACAGAATTCCCGCTCTCGCGGACTTCAGCCGCAGGTCTCTGGCACTTCACTCCGGAGAAAGTCCTTCCTTACGGTTCGTCGTGCTGGCACTGGGCTGGTGGGTGGGATTGTCCCTCGGTTGGGTGGGAGCGCCCGTCCTGGTATGGCTGGGAGGCTCGATTCTTCTGACCATCGGCCACGCCTTCAGCTGGGCGCTGGAGTTTCGCCAGTGGCGGTGGCGCACCGGCATCGTCGCCCTGGCACTCCTGGGCTCTCTGGCGATGGTTCCCGGCACCGTCACCCAGGCCATAAGCGGCGACTGGCTACCCGTCGCGTACTTCCTGGTCTTGTTCCAGGCGATCGCCAGCTTCGAGATAAGGTCCAGAGGGGGGCTGTACGCCTCAGTCGTTATTAGCGGCGCCATATTCTTCTTCGTCAGTCAGCTTGCGTTAGACCTGACCTTCATCTTCTTCCTGACTGGCTTTACGACCCTATTCCTATCTTTCCTTGCCCTGTCGTTTCTGATGGACCAGGTTGGCAAGGCCGACGTAAAATGGTTCGAGAAGCGCTTTTCCTTTGCCTGGTTCTGGACCGCCGTATTCGTCGTCTCTATGGTGCTCTCCGCGCTCATATTCCTCGCTCTTCCCAAGCAGTTCTCCGACCCGGTCAACGACACCAGCGGGGCGTTTTTGCCCATGAAGGCGAGCGAATCGATCCAGGTACCGCAGGCGTCCATTGACTCGGAGTTCCTGGGTGAGGTGCTTGCCCTAAACGCTGAGACGTTGGCAAGCGAATCTCCGGAGCCTAATGGAAGTCCGGATTCGGACGGCCGAGGCGCGGGCGAGGCGGGAGCGGTCGGCGGGGACACTGAACGGCAAGGCCCGCCGGAGGAGAGTAACGCCGACAACTCTGGACGTTCAGGGGATGCGACTGGCGGTCCTGGTGACCGAACGGGAAGGCGGGACGGCTCGTATGAGGCCTCGCCGGGTGAGTTCGAAGGCTCCCGGCCGGGACCCACAACGGCAGGGAGACTGCAGCCGCTGGACATCGAAACAGGTGCGAATGCTCCCTTTATGCAGGTGCGGAGCCCAGTGCTAACGTACTGGCGGGAAAACGTGTTCGACACCTTCGACGGAGAGAACTGGTACCTGGACCGCACGTCCTGGTTCCTCGAGGCGGAAGACGACTCGCATGCAATCTACACTGCGCCCCAACCAAGAAAGATTCGCAGGTCACCCCGCTACAACCAGACCTTTTTCTTGAAGGAGAAGCCGCCAAAAGGCCGGATAATCAGTGGATACGCGCCCGTTTTCGCGTCATTGCCTTTGGGAGATGAATCCGATACCGACGACGAAGATGAGTACGTTTATCGCGTAATGTCAGCCCTACCCGACTTCAGCATCGAGAACCTGAGGACAGCGGATCCTCGAAGGCGTCTTGAATATCGTTACCATGCGATCCCCGACTCGCTGGACGCCCTCCGAGGCTTTTCCGATCAGATCACGGACGGCATGTTCACGGACGTCGACAGGCTTCGCAGAATCGTCACCTTCGTGGACCACAACTATGACTACGATCCCGATGCGGCCGACCAGCTAGAGCTGACCGCAGACCCCCTCGAGTTCCTGAGGGATAAGGAACCCGGGACGAGTATGGACATCGCGACGGCCACGGTGCTCCTCGCCAGATCGTCCGGCATACCCGCGCGCCTCGTTACCGGGTACCTTCCGGGCCGCTTTGATGCGCTTTCGGGTACGTACGTGGTGAGGCCGAGCGATAGTCACGCCTGGGCCGAGATCTTCATAGGCGGATTTGGCTGGGTTCCCTTCGACAGCGCGTCCCGTCCGGAAAGCGAGCAGTTCGGCGAGGGTGGGACTTACCTCGAACCCACGGCAGTCAACAACTTCTTCAGCGTGGATTACTCCAGAGACGTCTACGACTCCATCCGTTCGTCGCCTGATAAGCTCTCAGACTTATTCTCGGGAGACCTCCGCGGACTCATGGGCAGCTTAGCCTACGTCATGGGAATAATTTTGACCCTCGGCATGACCGGTCTCATAGCCTGGAGAGTGTCTAAGCTCATCCGTCGACATGGTGATAGGACCGTGTACGCACACCTGTCCGGAGAAGGGCGACAGGAGGTAATTAAGCTTTATCTTGGCGCTGAGAAGCTACTCAAACGCGCCGGGTTGCCCGCCAGGGAGAGCTCACAGACCCCTGAAGAGTACGCGGCCCAGGTCGACGGCGCCCTGAGCGCATCCGCCGCGAACGACCTGGCCGACCTGAGGATGGTGGCCGGCTCCGCCGCTTACAACCCGTCCGGGCTGGACTCGGCAGACCTTGAACGCGCCCGCCTGGGCCTGCGCCGAATTAAGTCGTCCATCAAGGGCCACAAGGGTAAGTTCGAAGCCGAGAAGCACGTTGGGCCTCAGGAATGACCTGCGAAACGATTTCTGGAATGCGCCTGAGACTAGAAAGCATTTTTTATAAAATAAGTATGAAACTTCTCTAAAAAACCATTGACAGAAGTGCCCAGACAGAATATAAATTAGCCTTGAAGTCCCGTTGAGGCTGACCCCATTTAAACATACTGTTACTGCGCCGGGCGCCACATCTGGCCGTGACGGTTGGGCAAGCGAGTGGACCCCTCTTCTAAGCCTCTACGGGACTTGTCTTTTTTAGACCTCGACCAGTTCTTCGTTTGTTGGATCACCATTCTTTTGCCCCGGGAAGCTGGGCGCCGTCTCCTGAAATTGACGATTGTCCTCCAACACCATTACTATATGCGTGGAAATTCATATGTGGAGCCACGGCCATGCTGGCCAAGACCAACACCTGCGCCGTAGTCGGCCTCGAAGGATTCATAGTCCAGGTCGAGGTGGACATCTCTCCGGGCCTTCCAGCCTTTACCATCGTCGGACTGCCTGATACTGCGGTCCAGGAGGCGAAGGAACGGGTTCGCGCCGCAATTCGCAACTCTGGCTGCGAGTTTCCCATGCGACGCGTCACCGTCAATCTGGCCCCCGCGGACCTGCGAAAGGCGGGGCCCGCCTACGACCTCCCGATCGCGGTCGCAGTGTTGTCGAGCTCCGGCCAAATTCCCGAAGTGCCCGATTCAGCGCTGTTCCTCGGGGAGCTATCGCTGGACGGCGGCCTCCGTCATACCAACGCCATCCTGCCGATGGTCGCCGTTGCGAGAGACCAGGGCTTCAAGTCGGTCCATGTCCCCGGCCCGGACTCCGATGAGGCCGCCCTGGTGGAAGGCATCAACGTTCTACCCGCGGAAAGCCTCGCAAAGTTGCTCGAGCACCTTCGAGGCGAGACCACGATACAGCCACACGTTCGAAACGTGGACCCGGCGCTGGAAGGTGGTCCGACAGACGGCGCGCGTAACTCCCGTTCCAACGGCATTGACCTGGAAGACATTCGCGGTCAGGAGCACGCAAAGCGGGCCCTGGAGGTAGCTGCGGCAGGCGCCCACAATCTGCTCATGAGCGGCCCTCCGGGAAGCGGAAAGACCCTTCTGGCCCGTTCGATCCCAAACATATTGCCCCGAATGACTCGCGAAGAGGCCCTGGACGTTACAAAGATATACAGCGTGAGCGGCCTGCTCCCCAGCTCCACGCCACTCATCGACGAGCGCCCATTCCGCGCGCCCCACTACACGATCTCCAACGCAGGGCTGGTCGGCGGAGGCCGGCTGCCCAGGCCGGGAGAGGTAACCCTGAGCCACAGAGGCGTCCTTTTCCTGGACGAGTTGCCCGAGTTTGGACACACCGTCCTCGAGGTGCTGCGTCAGCCCATCGAAGACAAGGTCGTGACCATCAGCCGGGCCCAGGGCTCGGTAAGCTATCCCGCCAACTTCATGTTCGTATCCGCCATGAATCCGTGCCCCTGCGGATTTTCCAATGACCCCGTCAAAGCGTGCTCGTGCTCACCCAATGAGGTCTCGAGGTATCGAAAGAGGATCAGCGGCCCGCTCCTGGACCGAATCGACCTCTTCGTCGAGGTGCCAAGGATCGAGTACGAAGAGCTCGTGACGTCGACAAAGGCAGAGTCCTCGGCGACTGTTCGGGAGCGCATAGAGAGGTCACGCGAACGGCAGCTCCGGCGTTTTCAAGGCACGAATACGATGAGCAACGCCGACATGGGCCCCGTCGAGGTCTGGGACTACTGCCGGCTCGACGACTCGGCGCAGGGCCTTCTCCAGGCGGCGATGAAGCAGATGCACCTGTCGGCCAGGGGCTTCCATCGCATCCTGAAGGTCGCGCGCACCGTCGCCGACCTGGCGGGCGCGGACGACATCGGCATCGCCAACCTTGCTGAGGCCCTCCAGTACCGCCCGACCACGCTGTAACGGCGGCAGGCAAGTCTTGGGATGGTGGGATTCACATTCCCAGGCATTGCAGCAATTGCTATCATCGGAATGCCAAACATGGCAATCATCAAACCGCTTGAACGCGTTAAGAAGAGTTTTGGCTGTCCAGATAGATTGTATATGGGGTGGCGAATGGGTCGTTGACGCTCGTTTTGCTGCTCTGCTACACTCCGGTCACGGTCGCTCTACGAAGCGACGGGGAGGAATATGATGGTTGGCCATGATGTCCCACAGCCACAAGAAGGAGGCGAATCCCAGGTACGACGCGTCTTTGAACAGCCATCGGATGCACTTTCTATCTACTCTGATCTCGCACAGATCGTCGGGACGGCCAATGAAATAATTCTCCAATTCTACGAAAGTATACCGGGTATTCCTGGCCAAAGTGGAGGCCCTGAGGAGATGACGACGCGGCTAAAAGTTACAGTAGTGATGAGTATGGCGCATGCCGCCACTCTGGGCAAATTATTAATGGAGCGCATACCTGAACAGTATCAACAAGGCAAGGCCCGATGACTGGTCGCCGCCAACAAATGTCATTTCCCGTGGTGGAGTCGTCTAAGACGATCCTCGACTTTGCGGTGACAAGCGGCCGCCCTCCAGAAGAAGTATTGCGGCAGCTAGAATCATACGGCATAGAGTGGTATGTCACTGACCAGGGCGACTTGTTGATCAGATCTTGGCAGGTGGCCGCTGAAGACTTCGTCCTGGCTAAAAGGGTAGCCAAGGTTCGTCAGGGTCAAACTATCCCAGATGATGCCGATGCGCTGGAATGGGTAAGCGCCAATTTGGGACAGCTGACCAGAGAATATGCCGGCAATTGGATCGCCGTTAGCGATAATGCAGTTGCGGCGGCCTCTATCACTCTGCAAGAGCTGCTGAGCCTCATACAGGCGCAGAGCATACAAAATCCTTTAATAACGCGAGTGCCCGAAACACCGATTATATGGGAAACAGCCTATGCAAATAAAGACCTTTGAACACACGGTTCGATTTCGCGAAATTGAGATCGACCCAGGCGTTTTCAAAAGCTTCCCTATAGTTATAGTGGGTTTGGTTCAACCTGACGGGAACCGCATCGAATTGCCACTTTTATTCGATACTGGTGCAAGTGTCACCACGCTTAGTCACGATCTGTATCAATTATTGGGACTGTCTTCATGGGATGTGGGCACCCCTCATGGCGTCGTCACTGGCGGAGGAGACGCACAGGCCTATAGATACGAAGTCACTCTCGAGGTATTTGGCAAGCAAGTTCAATGCCCAGTCAATCTCCAGGTGCTACCTATCAACCCACTCTTCGTGGGCCTATTTGGCAGGGAAGGGATGTTTCAGGAATTCGGTTTCGGATTCTGGGAAGGCTCAAAAGAACTCTACGTTACACTGCAACCCTGACCTCAGAGAGCCTGTAGCCCTGTCCGGCTCCCCGTCGCCGCCCTCATGGCCATCTGAGCGGATATCCTGCAAGCTCAGG